>NZ_LZKE01000104.1:0-680 GCF_001672675.1 Mycobacterium sp. E2327 | reverse complement strand
CGCCCTGCGGCGCGTTGGGGTCCAGCGGCACGTTTTCGGCGCCGTCGGATTCCAGCACGATCCGCGCGGGTGGCGGCCCTTCGCCGCCGCCCATCACCGAGCCGACCGTGGCAATCGCCTGCAGCGCCGTGAAGATGCCCTCCCCCGTCGCGGTTTTCGGCGCCGGCTTCAACCCGTCGATCGCCGCCTTCACCGCGGCGCGGTTCGTCGTCGGCGACACCAGCAGTGAGGCGTTGGCGGCGAATTCGACCAGGCCCAGGTTGATGGCCGGCGTCAGTTGGCTGGCGAACTGGCTGGCCGCCTGCTCGGCCGCCTTGAGCCGGTTGGGTTCGACGTCGGTCGCGCGCATCGAGTTCGACATGTCGATGATCAGCACGACGCAGGCGCGGTTGCGCGGGATGCGCATGTCGTGCGTGGGCGTGGCCAGGGCGACGGTCAACAGGAACAGCGACAGCAGCGCAACCACGATGGGAACATGCCGCCACCACGACTGCGGCACCTCGGCCTCGGTGAAGCGGCGCAGCCGCTGGCGGCGACGGGCCTGCACGACGACATAGACGGCCAGCAGCGCCAGCGGGATCAGTCCGAAGAGCAGCAGGCCCGGGCGCTGGGTGAACTTGATGTCCAGGCTGCGCAGGTGGGTCTGTAGCCCGGCGTCCTGGATCGGGATCAGGTGGGCG
>NZ_LZKE01000103.1:0-54792 GCF_001672675.1 Mycobacterium sp. E2327 | reverse complement strand
ACGCGATGCTGGGCGGCGCGGACGGCGAGGGCGCCGGGTTCGGCATCGCGATGAACGGCCTCAACGGCGGTCGGCTCAACATCGCGGCCTGCTCGCTGGGCGGCGCGCAGGCCGCCTTCGACAAGTCCGGCGCCTACGTGCGGGAGCGCCACGCGTTCGGCAACTCCCTGCTCGACGAGCCGACCGTCCGGTTCACCCTGGCCGACATGGCCACCGGGCTGGAGACCTCGCGAATGATGTTGTGGCGGGCCGCAAGCGCGTTGGACGCCGACGACCCGGACAAGGTCGAGCTGTGCGCGATGGCCAAGCGCTACGTCACCGACACCTGCTTCGAGGTGGCCGACAAGGCCCTGCAACTGCACGGCGGCTACGGCTATCTGCGCGAGTACGGGCTGGAGAAGATCGTCCGCGACCTGCGGGTGCATCGCATCCTGGAAGGCACCAACGAGATCATGCGGGTGGTCATCGGCCGCGCCGAGGCCGCCCGATTCAGGGCAAGCGCGTAGAAAGGCTCACAGATGACCCGGATTGCGTTCCTGGGATTGGGCCACATGGGCGGCCCGATGTCGGCGAACCTGGTCACCGCCGGTCACACCGTGCGCGGATTCGATCCCGTGCCGGCGGCGGTGGAGGCCGCGGTGGCCACGGGCGTCGAGGCCTTCGACAGCGCCGCCGACGCGGTGGCCGACGCGGACGTGGTGATCACCATGCTGCCCAACGGCGACATCGTGAAGCGCTGCTACGCCGACATCCTGCCCGCCGCGCGGGAGGGCGCGCTGTTCATCGACAGCTCCACGATCTCCGTCAGCGACGCCCGCGAGGTGCACGCGCTGGCCGAGGGGCACGGGATCGCCCAGCTGGACGCGCCGGTCTCCGGCGGGGTGAAGGGCGCCGTCGCCGGGACGCTCGCGTTCATGGTGGGCGGCGACGAGGCCGCGGTGCAGCGGGCCCGCCCGGTGCTGGAACCCATGGCGGGCAAGGTCATTCACTGCGGCGCGGCGGGCGCGGGCCAGGCCGCCAAGGTGTGCAACAACATGGTGCTGGCGGTGCAGCAGATCGCCGTCGGCGAGGCGTTCGTGCTGGCCGAGAAGCTCGGGCTGTCCGCCCAATCGCTGTTCGACGTCATCACCGGCGCGACGGGCAACTGCTGGGCGGTGCACACCAACTGCCCGGTGCCGGGCCCGGTCCCGACCTCGCCGGCCAACAACGACTTCAAGCCCGGTTTCGCGACCGCGCTGATGAACAAGGACCTGGGCCTGGCGATGGACGCCGTCACGTCCACCGGTTCGGCCGCGCCGCTGGGCACGCACGCCGCCGAGATCTACGCCAAATTCGCGGCCTCCCATGCGGACAAGGACTTCAGCGCCGTCATCGAGATGCTGCGCAGCAGTTAATTCAAGGCTGATCCGGAAGCCCTGCTTCACTGCACGTTTCGCCCGAGGAACGCGGCCAGCTGATCGGCCGGCGCGCGGCCGTGCGGGCACGGCCGCTCCTCGGCGAACGGCTTGTCCGGCCCGCGGAATTGCGGGCCCACGAACGCGCGCACCGCTTCGAGTTCCTCGGCCGCCAGCTCGGGATCGAGATCGGTGGACTGGCCGGTGGCGGCCGCCAGATCCCAGGCGTGGGTCAGCACGTCGCTGGTGCGCATCCCGATATACATCTGTCCGGGGACCTCCCCGAACGGCAGCTTGAACGTGGTGGTCATCCCGTCCGGTGCCGCGAAGACCTCCTGCGCGGCGGCGGCGGACGCCCGGTGCGCCGCCGCGATGTCGTCGGGACGTGCGGGCGGCTTATCGGCGCGGCCCGCCAATATCGCGACGCGCTCGTTGCCGCCGATGACGTGCTCGATCAGGTCCCGAATCGTCCACTCCGAGCACGGCGTTCGGCCGCGGTACCGATCGGGGCTGACGTTGGCGAGGACGCCGGCGAACGCCTCCTGTGCGCGCTGGTGAGCAACTAGTGGGTCCACGGTCCTGCCTTTCTCTCGTTGTTCAGAAGTCGCCCGCATTGCGGCGCAACGTTTCGATGGATGACACCAGCGCGGCCGACTCGGCGGCATCCATCCCGATGTCGGCGAACACCTGCTCGTTGAGCGTGACGGTGGCGTCCTCGACGGTGGAGCGGCCCAGATCGGTGATGGCCACCAGCGTCGTGCGCCCGTCGGTGGGGTGCGGCACCCGCTGCACCAGCCCGTCGGCCTCCAGCCGGCGGATGGCGTGGGTCACGCTGGTCACGTGCACCTGCAGGCGATCGGACGCCTTGGTGATCGGCAGGGCACCGGTCCGGCTGAATGCCAGCAGCCGCAACAACTCGTAGCGGGAGAAACTCAGGTCATAGGGGCGCAGCGCGGTCTCGACGCGGGCCAGCAGGATCTGGTGGGCGCGCATCACCGAGGTGACGGCGACCATGCCCTCCGACACGTCGCCCCACCCGGCACGCTCCCAGTTGGCGCGCGCCGCGGCGATCGGATCGCGTTTCGGGCTCGATGCGGCCACGCCCTTTCTTACCGCATCTGGGACCGAATCGGGACCTTTCCTATTGCCGACAGCACCGCCAGGGTCGACGCGCGGTTACCCACGGTGATCCGCGCGCCGCCGTCCGGGTAGTGGCGGACACGCAGCCCGCTGTCCGCGAACACCTCATGCCACTGCCTACCCCTCGAGGGCAGGTACATGAAGTTCGCGTGGGCGTCGGTGGTATAGATGTCCAACGCGCTCAGCCGCATCCGCAGATAGCGGCGTTCGGCGTTGATCGACTGGATCCGTTGCAGCAGTTGGTCTTCGGCGTCGTACGACGCCGCGACCGCAAGCAGGCTGGTGAGCGCGATGCCGAACGGCAACTGCTGGGACCACAAGTTGGCGGCCAGCTCGGGCGACGCGAGGCCGTAGCCGATGCGCAGCCCGGCCAGCCCGTAGGCCTTGGAGAACGTCCGGACCACCACGACGTTGGGAAAACGCGCGAGCAGCGCCGCGACGTCGATGCGGTGCTCGGGCGCGGCGAACTCGATGTAGGCCTCGTCGAGCAGCACGACGGTGTCGCGCGGCACCCGGCGCAAGAACCGCGCCACCTCGTCCGCGCTCTCCAGCGTGCCGGTCGGGTTGTGGGGGCGGCACAGCACCACCACCCGGGCATCCCCGGCGGCGTCGGCCAGCCCGTCGAGGTCGTTGTGGCCGTCCGCGTCGAGGGGGACGAGCAGCGGGTGCACCCGGGCCATCCGGGCGATGATCGGATAACCGTCGAAGGTCGGCGACGCCATCGCGACCTTGTCACCCGGGGCGGTCAGCGCGTGCAGCGCCTGCAGCGCCACGCCCGTCGCGCCAGCGCCGAGCACCACCTGCTCGGCGGGCACACCGGCGTGGCCGGCGATCAGCCCGCGCAACCGTTCGGGCAGGAACTCCGGATACCGGTTGACCGCGTAGATCGAACGGATCAACGCCGAGCGCACCGCCGGCAACGGCGGGAACGGATTCTCGTTGAGCGACAGCGCAAGCGGGTCGATCGCGGTGGGGAACGCCTCGTCGATGTCGTCGGCGAAGGGGCTGCGGACGGGTTGCATCAGCCCCGTCCGCCCCACCGCACCGCCGCCGCGCCGGCGAAGTCACCGGCGTGGGCGAAGGCAGCCATCAGCACCACGTCGCCCGCCTCGAGCTGACCGTCGGATATCGCGTGGTCGAGGTTGACCGGGATGCCGGCGCCGAACAGGTTGCCGCACTGATCGAACGTGTCGCGGTGGCGTTCGGGCGGCAGCTCGAGGGCCTCGCGCCAGTTGCGCAGGAACGCCCGGTTGGGCTGGTTGGTGACCAACAGGTCGATGTCCTTGGCGGACAAGCCGATTCGATCACATACCGCCAACGCCACCTCGGGCACCTGCCGGTTGCCGCGGGCCAGCACCTTGGTGATCTTGCTCTCGGTGAAGCCGATCGAGCCCTCGCCGGGGCCGGCCTGCCACCACTTGCGGGGCGGGTCGAAGGACAGCGTCATCTCGCCGGCGTATTCACCGTAGGTGCGGCACTCGACGTCGAGGATCGGCGACTGGTCGCCCACGGCGACCAGGGCCGCCGCCGCCCCGTCCCCGGGCACCGCCGACTGCGCCTTCCGGCGGATCGTCGGCTGGTCGAAGAACTGCCCGGCGGCGTTTTGCGCGATCGCGATCAGCGCGGTCTGCCCCTCGCCTGACGACAGCAGCTTGCGGGCCACGTTGAGCGCCAACGCGAATGCCGCGCAGCCGCCGTTGTTCAGGTCGAGCACCCAGGACGGTCGCATGCCCAACCGGTGCGCGATGCCGCCCCCCTGGCCGTAGAACGCCATGTCCGGCACCTGGGTGTGGGTGATCAGGACGTCGGCGCCCTCGACGGCGTCGGGGCCGTGCCGCTCGATCAGGCCCTGCACCGCCTGCTCGATCATGTCGATCGAGCTTTCCTCCGGCGCGACGTGATGGCGAAACTTCGGGGCGCGGAACATGAGATTGTCGCGCAGGTCGTCGGATTCGGCGAATTGCGCGTAGTACTCGGCGCCGATCGGCTCACCGGGCAGGTAGGTCGAGAGGTCGATGAGGCTCACGCTCGGCTTGGCCATGGTTCACCTCATCCACTTCGGGGTCACCGGCAGCCCGTTGCGGTGCCGGTACTCGGCGATGGCCTTTAGGTTCTTCAGCTCCAGCAGGTGGCCGGCGCCGAACATGTCCCAGAAATCGCCCACCCACACCGGGCGCTGCGGCGGCGCGGTCTCCGGGTACGGGTTTTCGTCGTAGAACGGGTGATGGCAATTCGTCCACAGCACAACGGAACCCGGCTTGTCCAGGACCGTCTGCGCGTCGACGACCCGCATCAGGTAGATCATCCACAGGTGCTTGCCCTGGTCCCACGCGCAGTGGTAGTCGACGGTGCGGGCCTGTTCGTTGGCGACGGTCCGCGTGTAGATCTTGGTCTCCGAGCCGAGCCGGTCGTAGGCCAGCCACAGGCCGGGTTCGTCGGTGGGGGTGAAACCGCGCAGGCTGTAGGTCCACTCCTCGAGGCTGCGGGTGTCGGACATGTACTCGAACAACTCGTCCGGCGGGCAGTCGACGTAATCGTTGACGGTGCAGTACTCCCCGAAGACCTGGTCGTGCGGGTAGACCGAGCGCATCATGTCCATGATGATCGGGGTGGCCTTTTCCCGGGGGCTGGTTTCGATGCGGGTCACACCGTCCAGGGGCGTGGGGATGTCATCGAGCGCTGGCAGCGACATCGGTCCGGTCCTCCTTTGCGATTGACGTCAAAAACGGTGCGAACGGCGGCATCTCGTCGGCCGCGCATTCGACGCTGACCACGGCGGGCCCGTCGGTGGCCAGCACCGCGCGCATCCAGGCGGCCAGGTGATCGAGGTCGTCGACGTCGACGGCCGTCAGCCCCGGGAACATCGCCGCCAGCCCGGCGCCCAGGCGGCTGGACCGAAACCGGTTGTAGCTGTAGAGGTCGTCGTAAAAGAGCTGCTCGCGGGTCACGCACATGGCGTGGGCGTTGTTGTTGAAGACCACGAACGTCACCGGCAGCCGGTACTGCATCGCGGTGTGCACTTCCATGCCGTGCATGAAGAATGCCCCGTCCCCGGCCACCACCACGGTGCGCCCCGGGGGTCGCCCGCTGTTCGCGCGGCCGAACGCCATGCCGATGCCGGCGCCGAAGCTGTAGCCCATGCCGCCCATGCCCAGCGCGACCGCGAACCTGCCGTCCCGGCGGGCCGGCAGATAGTGGATCGCCGCCGCGCCGGTGTTGCCGGCGTCCACGACGATGTCCGCGCCGTCGGGCAGGCAGCGATCCAGCACCGCCATCGCATCCCGGTAGCGCACCCCGGGCCCGTCGCACGGCGGCGGGGACAGTTCGGTGTGCCGCACCGCGTCGGGCACCCGCACCCTGGCCGGCCGTCCGGGCCCGGACAGCGCCTGGGTCAGCATGCGCAGCGAGCCGCGCAGGTCGTCGGTGTGGACGTGCGTGCACGGAACGTACGGCGGCGCCGAGCCGATCGAGACCGTCCGCACCGCCGCGAGGGCGTCGTCGAGCCCGGTGCGCGCGGTGACCGACAGGCGCGTGCCGACCACCAGGCACACGGCGCTGCCGGCCACCGCGTCAACCACGCCGGGGTGGCCCATGACGCCGGTCACCCCCAGCGCGGACGACGACCCGAGACCCGGTGTGCCGGCGACGTCCTTGGCATCGGGCACGGTCGCCACCCGCGCCCGCAGCACCGCGCGCAGGGCCTCCAGCTCGGCGCGGGCGTTGTCACGGGCGACCTGCTCGCCGACGATGATGGTGACCGGGCCGTTCGCGTCGCGCAGCAGCCCGATGATCGGATGCGGGTTACCGATGGGGCGCAGCTCTTCGGTGGGCCACCCGTTCTGCCCGCAAATCACGCTGCCCTGCTGAATGTCCTTGGGCAGCAACAGCACCGCCGGCCCGCCGGTGCGCGCCGCGGCGATCGCCCTGGACAGCGCCGCCGGGGCGTCGGCCGGGCGCAACACCCGCTCGCACGACACCGCCACCGCGGAAAACAACGCCTCCGCGTTCAGGGAACCGTTCTCGCCGCTGGTGTCCTGAAAGCTGCCCCGGCCGTCCAGGGTGGTGGGGGTCTGACCGACCAAAGCCAGCACCGGGACCCGGCTCGTCAGCGATTCCCCAAGGGCGGCAACAAGATTCAGCGCCCCGCCGCCCGAAGTCGCCGCGACAACGCCCAACCCGGAGCCCAGCCCGGCCCCGCTGCGGCTGTACCCGTCGGCCATGGCGGCGGCGGAGAACTCGTGCTTGGCCAACACGGCGGTGATGTCGCTGCGGAAGTGCGCGGCGTCGTAGAGGTCCTCGATGTTGGCGCCGTCGACACCGAAGATGTGGTCGACTCCGGCCGAGGCGAGCCGCTCGACGATGTGGTCGACCACCCGCTGCTTCCGAGGCATGCCTATAACACGACGCACGGTGAATTTGAGTTCACCGCGCGTCGGTTTTTACAAACGGGTTACAGCGAACGCTGCAGCAGAACTTGCCCGCTGTCGGCGGAAACCACTTGCACGGCAGCGATCTGGTCGACCGGCGTCGAGATGCTGCCCGCGGGCGTGGCGGTGTGACCGGGTTCGGCCACCCACGTCGCCAACCGGGTTTGGCTGCCGTCGCGACCCACGACGACCATCGCCAGCGTGTCGTGGTGTGCGTTCAGCGGAGCCAGGCAGACACACTTCAGGTTGATCGACGTCCCCCAATGTTGGCTGGACAGCTGCACCGTGGAGGCCAACAGGGTGGTGCCGATCTGCGCCATCGGCTGCGAGGAGCCGGCCACCTGCTGCGCGGGCGCCGAGTTCCCGTGCACCCCGACCAGCACGCCGATCCCCAGCACCGCGGCCGCGGCCGACGATGCCACCCACGTCGCCACCCGGGCGCGGCGCCGGCGCCAGCGCACCGTTGCGAGCAACGAGGGCAACAACTCCGGCGAGATCTCCGGCGCCGCCGTTGCGGTGCGGCCGGACTCGTCCATCGCGGCCACCTGTTCGGCGTCGAGCTGGGACAGCAGGGCCGGCACGCCGCTCAGATCGGCGACGGCCTCCCGGCATGCCGGGCAGCCGGCCATGTGCGCCTCGAACTCGCGGCGGTCGGAAGCCGACAGCGACCCCAACACGTATGCGGCATCCCACATCGCGTAGCGGTGATCGTCTTGCACGGTCACACCAAACACCTCTTTGTCAAACGGGTTGTCACCGGGCGGCCCGATGCCCCGTAGCGGCGTCCTCATCTCGTCCATCTCCTGTCACTCATCAAGCATTCGGAGCCGACGACCGTCTGGATGGTCATCGCGTGACTCCAAGTTCCTGCAGAGTGAGCCGCAACGCCCGCACGGCATAGTGTAGTCGCGATTTCACGGTTCCTTCAGCGATCTCGAGGTCGGTAGCAATCTGCGCGGTCGTCCAACCGCGGTAGTAGGACCGCTCGATCACCGCCCGGTGCTCGGCGGACAACTGCGTCATGGCCTCGGCGATCAGCAGCCGGTCCAGCGCCGCGTTCACCTCGTCCGGCGTCGATTGCTCGGGCGCCCCCGACTCGTCCAGCGAACCGACGACGTTGCGGTACCTGGCGCTGCGTCGGTCGTCGATGATCATGTTGCGCGCCACGGTGAACAACCACGCCCGCGCCGACCTCTCGGTGTCGCCGATGACCTCCGGGTGCTGCCAGGCCCGCAACAGCGTCTCCTGGACGACGTCCTCGGCCTGGCTGGCGTCCCCCGTCAACCGGAGCGCATAGCGCCACAAGACCGCGGCGTGTTCGTCGTAGAGCGCCTTCATCAGAGCGGCCTCGGCTGCCCCGGACGCCCCCCGAGTGCCGGCCACACGAGCCACTCGATCACCTCCTGCCCTCAGAAACGAGTGGAGCAGGTGTTTAGTTCATGCCCCCCTAGTTCAGGGTCAGGATGCGCGGCCCGGTTTCGGTCACCGCGACGGTGTGCTCCCAGTGCGCCGCGCGCGACCCGTCGGCGGTCGTGACGGTCCATTCGTCGTCGAGCACCCTTGTTTTGCTGGTTCCCAGCGTCAGCATGGGTTCGATCGCGAGCACCGAGCCCGGGGCCAGCAGGGGCCCCCGCCCGGGCGAGCCCTCGTTGGGCAGGAAAGGGTCCATGTGCATTTGCCGGCCGATGCCGTGGCCGCCGTAGCCCTCGACGATCCCGAACGCGAGCCCGTAGCGGGCCGCGGCGGCGCGGGTGCCCATTTCGATGGCGTGCGCCACGTCGGTCAGCCGGTTGCCGACGACCATCGCCGCGATGCCGGCCTGCAGCGATTCCCGGGTCGCGTCGCACAGCGCTTCGTCGGACTCATCCAGCCTCCCGACCCCGAAGGTGATGGCGGCATCGCCGTGCCAGCCGTCGAGCACCGCGCCGCAGTCGATGGACACCAGGTCGCCGGGCGCCAGCACTTCGGCGGCGGACGGGATGCCGTGCACCACGCGGTCGTTGACCGAGGCGCAGATCGACGCCGGGTAGCCGTGATAGCCCAGGAACGACGGAACCGCCCCGGCCTCGCGGATCACCGACTCGGCGATCTCGTCGAGGCTGAGCGTGGACGCCCCCTCGACCGCGGCCGCGTGGACCGCCTGCAGCGCGGCTGCCACCACGGCGCCGGCCGCCGCCATCGCGTCGAGCTCAGCCGGGCTGCGCTGCGGCACGACCCTGCGACTCCGCAGCCGCGCCAGCGCGCTCATGATTACTTGCCCAGCGCCTGCAGCGCGCGGGCGAACACCTCGTCCACCGTGCCGACCGCGTCGACCGTCTTCAGTTCGCTGCTGTAGTACTCCAGCAGCGGCGCCGTCTCGTCGCGGTAGACCTTCATCCGGTTGAGGATGACATCGTCGGTGTCGTCGGCGCGGCCGCGCCCCTTGAGCCGGTGCAGCAGTTCGTCCTGCGAGACGCGGAATTCGACCACGGCGTCGATGTCGGTGCCCCGCCGTTCGAGCATCTCGTGCAGCGCCTTGGCCTGCTCGAGGGAGCGCGGGTAGCCGTCCAGGATGAAACCGTTGGCCGTGTCCGGGTCGTCGAGCCGGTCGTCGACGAGTTGGTTGGTCAGCTCGGAGGGCACCAGGTCGCCGGCGTCGAGGTAGCGCTTGGCTTCCAGGCCGAGTTTGGTCCCGTTTTCGATGTTGTTGCGGAAGAGTTCCCCGGTCGAGATTTGCGGGATGCCAAGCTTCTCGGCGAGCTTTTCGGCCTGCGTGCCCTTGCCCGCCCCGGGCGGTCCCAGCAAAACCACTCTCACTTGAGGAACCCTTCGTAGTTGCGCTGCATGAGTTGGCTCTCGATTTGTTTGACCGTATCCAAACCGACACCAATCATGATCAAAACCGCAGTGCCGCCAAACGGCAAATTCTGGACCGCGCCGCCATTGCCGATCTGCAGGAACAGATTGGGCAGGACCGAAATGGCGCCCAGGTAAATCGAGCCCGGAAGCGTGATCCTGCTCAGCACGTAACGCAGATAGTCCGCCGTCGGCTTGCCCGGCCGGATGCCGGGAATGAAGCCGCCGAACTTTTTCATCTCGTCGGCACGCTCGTCCGGGTTGAACGTGATCGACACGTAGAAGTACGTGAAGAAGATGATGAGGCCGAAGTAGATGCTGATGTAGACCGGATCGCTGGGGTCCGACAGGTAGCTGCCGACGAACTTGTCCCACCAACTGTTGCCCACGCCGCCGCTGCCGCTGCGGATCAGCTGGGTGATCAGGTGCGGGATGTAGATCAGCGACGACGCGAAGATGACCGGAATAACGCCGGCCTGGTTGACCTTCAGCGGCAAATACGTCGACGTTCCGCCGTACATGCGCCGGCCCACCATGCGCTTGGCGTATTGCACCGGGATGCGGCGCTGGCCCTGCTCGACGAAGACCACGCCGACGATGATGAGCAGCGCGGCGCCGCAGACGGCGGCGAAGATGACCCCGCCGCGGCTGTCCAGGATGGACTTGCCCTCGGCCGGGATGCGCGCCGCGATGCCGACGAAGATCAGCAGCGACATGCCGTTGCCGATGCCGCGCTCGGTGACCAGCTCGCCCATCCACATCACCAGGGCAGCACCGGCCGTCATCACCAGCACGATGACGACGAGCGTGAAGATCTTCTGGTCGGCGATGATGTCCAGCGAGCAGCCCTGCAGCAGGCCGCCGTTGGCGGCCAGCGCCACGATGCTGGTGGCCTGCAGGATGGCCAGCGCGATCGCCAGGTACCGGGTGTACTGGGTCATCTTCGCCTGGCCGGACTGGCCCTCTTTGCGCAATTCCTCGAAGCGGGGGATGACCACGGTCAGCAGCTGCACGATGATGCTCGCCGTGATGTAGGGCATTACGCCGACGGCGAACACCGTGAGCTTGAGCAGCGCGCCCCCGGAGAACAGGTTGATCAGCGAATAGATCTGCCCGGCCTCGCCGCCGCTGGCCTCCTTGATGCACTGCTGCACGTTCGGGTAGTTCACCCCCGGAGAGGGCAATGCGGCGCCGACCCGATAGAGAAGGACGATGCCAAGCGTGAAGAGGATCTTCCGTCTCAGGTCGACTGTCCGCAGCGATGAGATGAAAGCCGAAAGCAACTCTTCCTCCTGCGTCCTGCGTCTCGCGCCTAACACCCGCAGGCCAGGACGTACGGCGCCGCGCGTCAAACCGTGTACGAGACTAACAGCTGATCGGGACGGGTCCTGCCAACACCCTTTCGAGGCGTAGAGTTCGAATCGCTTGGCTCGTTGCATTTGCTAAATAAATGGGGGCACCATGACGCGAACCGATCAGGACAGCTGGGACCTGGCCTCCAGCGTCGGCGCGACGGCAACGATGGTCGCCGCGGCCCGCGCGCTGGCCAGCATGGAAACCGACGCGATCATCGACGACCCGTTCGCGGCGCCGCTGGTGCGCGCGGTCGGCCTGGACTTCTTCGTCCGCCTGATCGACGGCGAGGTGGCGCTGGGCGCGGACGACGGCGGCGAACGCGACCTGCAACTCGAGACCGACTCGATGGCTGTGCGCACCCGCTTCTTCGACGATTTCTTCCTCAACGCCGCCCGCGACGGCATCCGCCAATCAGTGATCCTGGCCGCCGGGCTCGACGTGCGCGCCTACCGGCTGCCCTGGCCGCCCGGCAGCGTGGTCTACGAGGTCGACCAGCCCAAGGTCGTCGAGTTCAAGACCGCCGCCATGGACAACCTGGGCGCCGCCCCGACCGCGGACCGGCGCACCGTCGCCGTGGATCTGCGCGACGACTGGCCGGAAGCATTGCGCCGCAGCGGATTTGACGCCTCGCAACCGACGTCGTGGAGCGCCGAAGGCTTGCTGATGTACCTCCCGCCCGACGCCCAGGACCGGCTCTTCGACAACATCACCGAGCTCAGCGCGCCGGGCAGCAAGCTGGCCACCGAATACCACGGCGACTCCGGCCGCACCATGTCCCAACGCGCGCAGCAATTCAACCAGCGGTGGGCCAACCTGGGCTGCGACATCGACCTGTCCGGGCTGTTCTTCGACGGCGAGCGCAGCAATGTCGTCGATTACCTGGCCGGCAAGGGCTGGCAGGTGAGCACCCGGCCGCGGCGGGAGTTTTTCGCCGACTACGGCCGCGTCTTCCCCGACGACGAGGAGTCGCAGCTGCGCAACATCATCGCCGTCACCGCCACGCTGGCTTGAGCTGCGCCTAGCTGGGCCTGGCCGGCGGCGTCCGGACCACCAGCGGCACGGCGGGGAAGCACCACGCCATCTCGGTGCGCGACTTGCGCAGCGCGGCGGTGCCGTAACCCTTCTTGCGGTGCTCCGGGTGGATCCAGATCCGCACGTTCACCTCGCCGCCGACCAGCTCGCCGAACACCATGCCGACCTTCTCGCCGGAGTCGACCGCCACGAACCACGCGGCCTCCTCGTCGCCGACGCGCCCCAGCGCCGCGCGGATCTCGTCGTCGAGGTTGCCCGCCGGCCCGCCGGACCCGTCGCCGGCGGCGCCGACGTCCTCGGTGCGGGCGGCGAAGATGTCGCGGTCGGCGTCGGCGGAAAACGGCCGAAGCTCGAGGCTCTCCCCCGAGCTGGCGGGACGCTCGCCGAGCGTGAAGCTCAGCTGCTTGTTGAGGTCCTCCAGCTCGGCCAGGATCTTGCGGCGCGAGTCGATGGTCAGTTGGGCGAACGACATGCCCATCACGGCCTCGGCGGCCAGGTGGGACGTGTCGAGCAGGCGGACGATCGCCTCCACCGCCGCGGCCTTGTCCTCGGACTCCACCACGACGTCGGCGATTTCGTGCCGGCGTTCGAGGGCTTTCAACAGGGCGTCGGCGATCTCGCGACGGGCGGCTTTGCGGTCCTGGTCGGTCATTGCCACAGCCTAGACAGTTCCAGGAATCGTTGGTAGCGCTCGGCGGTCGGCTCCGCCCAGGCGGGATCGGGCTCGACGACGCGCTCGGTGCGGGCCCAGCGGCCCGCGTCGGTGATCGAGGTCTCCAGGCCGACCGCCATCCGGCCCAGGAAGGCGGCCCCCAGCGCCGCGCCCTCGGCCACCGCGGACACCTCGACCGGTCGGCCGGTGGCGTCGGCGATGGCCTGCATCCACGACCCGACCCGGGTGCCGCCACCGCAGGCGACGATGCGCGCCACCGGCGCGCCGCCCAGCTCGATGAGCTGACGCACGACGAAGCCCGCCGCCTCGTAGGCGGCCCGGCGCACGGCGGCCGGGTCGTGGGTGAGGTCGAGGGCGTCGAGCACGGCCCGGCGATCCGGGTCGTGAAACGGCGTGCGCTCGCCGCGGATGTACGGCGACCACACCGGCACACGCCGCGGATCGGCCGTCGCCGGATCACCCGGTCCGAGCAGGCGGTCCACCCAGCCGAGGAACAGGCCGCCGGCGTTGCTGGCGCCGCCGATCTGGCTCTTGCCCGGGGTGGTGTGCGGGATGGTCCACAGGCCGGGGACCTGGCGCGCCTCGGCGATCGTGTTCCACACGATCAGCGTGGTGCCACACAGCACCAGCACGTCGCCGTCGCGGTCGGCGCCAGCCACGATCTGTTCGCACAGGGCGTCGATGGCGCCGATCGCCAGCACGGCGCCCGTCCCAGGGAGCTGTCCCGCGGCCGTGCCGATCGTCTCCACCCGCGGCATCTGCTCGACGCTCGCGCCGCAGTCGGCGCAGGCCGCCGCGTCCCAGCCGGTCCCGTCGAACAGGGGGTAGCTGGTGGCGGCGGTGGCGACGTCCAGCACCGCCTCGCCCGCCAGCGCGTGGTTGGCCACCGCGGGCGCGGGCCAGTACCCGGCCGCGCCGGGCGCCTGCGCCGCCGTCCAGCGCAGGAACTCGGCGGCCTCGCCCAGCGCCGGAAGCGGCTTGTCGTCCGAGCCGGGCACCCGGCCCCTGGCGTCGCCGTACAACAGCCCGGGGGTCAGCGGCGCGCCGGCGGCGTCGACGGCGGTCAGCGAGGGCACCATCGCCGACACGGCGACCGCGCGGACCTCGGGCCCGGGGGCGAGGCGCTCCAGCGCCGCCACCGGCCCCCGGCGCCACGCCTCGTCGGCGTCGTGCTCGAGCCGGTCGGGCGCCGGCACCCGCAACTCGTGCGGAATGCGCACCCGCGCCGTCACCCGGCCGTCCGCGTCGGCGGCCACCGCCTTGACGGCGGTGCTGCCGACGTCGATGCCGATTGTGACGCCATCACGTGACACGGGCGTCACCGTACGCCAGCATTGGCGTCTGTGACATCGAGACCACGTGCCCTGGTGACCGCGCCGCTGCGGGGGCCGGGGTTCGACAAGCTTCGGCAACTGGCCGACGTGGTGTACGACCCCTGGATAGAGCAGACCCCGCTGCGGATCTACAGCCCCGAGCAACTGGCCGAGCGGATCGCGGCCGAGTCCGCCGATGTCGTTGTGGTGGAAGGCGACTCGGTGCGCGGCCCGGTGTTCGAGCAGGGCCTGCGCGCGATCGCGTCCACCCGGGGCGACCCGAACAACGTCGACATCGACGGGGCCACAGCGGCCGGCATCCCGGTGCTGAACACCCCGGCCCGCAACGCCGACGCCGTCGCCGAGATGGCGGTGGCGCTGCTGCTGGCCGTGACCCGGCACCTACTGACCGCCGACGCGGATGTCCGCGGCGGCAACATCTTTCGGGACGGCAGCATTCCGTACCAGCGGTTCCGCGGCTGGGAGATCGCCGGGCGCACCGCCGGGCTGGTGGGCCTCGGCGCCGTCGGCCGAGCCACCCAGTGGCGGCTGGCCGGGCTGGGCATGCGGGTGATCGCGCACGACCCGTACAACGACGAGGCCCGTCACGGCCTGGACGAACTGCTTGCCGAGGCCGACGTGGTCTCCCTGCACGCGCCCGTCACCGACGACACCACCGGCATGATCGGCGCGCAGCAGTTCGCGGCCATGCGCGACGGCGTCGTCTTCCTCAACACCGCCCGGGCGCAGCTGCACGACACCGACGCGCTCGTCGACGCGCTGCGCGGCGGCAAGGTGGCCGCCGCGGGCCTGGACCACTTCGTCGGAGAATGGCTGCCGGCCGATCATCCGTTGACTTCACTGCCCAATGTCGTGCTGACGCCCCACATCGGGGGCGCCACGTGGAACACTGAGGCCCGGCAGGCGCTGATGGTGGCCGACGACCTGGAAGCCCTGCTGAGCGGCGAGACGCCCACCCATATCGTCAACCCGGAGGTGCTGGGCCCATGAAATCCGTCACCAACCCCGAGGACGCCGTGCTGGACGCGGCCAAGGACATGCTGCGCCGCGGCCTGGTCGAGGGCACCGCAGGCAACATCTCGGCGCGCCGCGCCGACGGCAACATCGTCATCACGCCGTCGTCGGTCGACTACCGCGACATGCAGCTGGACGACCTGGTGCTGATCGACCCGGACGGCGAGGTGCTGCGCGCCGCCGACGGCCGGTTCCCGTCGTCGGAGGCGAAGCTGCACCTGGCGTGCTACCAGGCCTTCGACGACATCGGCAGCGTCATCCACAGCCACCCGGTGTGGGCGACCATGTTCGCCATTGCGCACCAACCCATTCCGGCGTGCATCGACGAGTTCGCCGTCTACTGCGGCGGGGAGGTGCGCTGCGCCGACTACGCCGCGTCCGGCACGCCCGAGGTCGGCACCAACGCGGTCAAGGCGCTCGAGGGCCGGGGCGCCGCGCTGATCGCCAACCACGGCCTGGTGGCCGTGGCGCCACGGCCCGACAAGGCCCTGCACATCACCGCCCTGGTCGAGCGGACTGCCCAAATCGTCTGGGGGGCAAGGGCTCTCGGCGGCCCCGTGCCGATCCCCGACGAGGTGAACCGCAACTTCGCCGGCGTGTACGGCTACCTGCGCGCCAACGCCTAGATGCGCCGGGTCCGGTTCGGCCACGCGAGCGTGACGCGCGTGCTGGAACTCCAATTCGACCTGGGCGCCCACTGTTTCCCGCAGACGCCGCCGTCGGGATGGCGGGACAACGCCGACCTGCTGGTGCCCGACTTCTACGACCCCGTGACCGACAAGTGGCACATCGCGGTCCAGAGCTGGGTCATCGAGGTCGACGGGCTGACCGTCGTCGTGGACACCGGGGTCGGCAACGATCGCGAGCGCCCGCACATGCCACCGCTGGACCACCTCAACACCGGGTTCCTGGCGGCGCTGGCGGCCGCGGCCGTGGACCGCAATGCCGTCGACGTCGTGGTCAACACGCACATTCACTCCGATCACGTCGGGTGGAACACGATGCTCGAGGACGGCGCCTGGGTGCCGACGTTCCCCAACGCCCGATACCTGGTGCCCGCCGCCGACTACCGCCACTTCTCCCCCGACGGGCCCGCGGGCGGGCAGCCCGGCGACCGGCTGGTGTTCGCGGACAGCGTCGCGCCCATCGCCGAGGCGGGCCAGCTCGTCCTGTGGTCGGACGACTGCCAGATCAGCCCGTCGCTGCGCCTGCGGCCCGCCCCCGGCCACACGCCGGGCTCCTCGGTGCTGTGGCTCGACGCGGGCCGGCCCGCGGTCTTCGTCGGCGACCTCACCCACAGCCCACTGCAACTGCGCCGGCCCGCCGACGCCTGCGCCTTCGACGTCGACGCGCCGGCCGCCACGGTGACCCGCCGCCGGATCTTCACCGAGGCCGTCGGCGCGAAGGCCGCAGTGATACCCGCGCACTACCCGGGTCACGGGGGCGCCACGCTGCGCGCCGTCGCCGACCGGTTCGACGTCGAGGACTGGCTCGACATCGATACGGTGTGAGCCATGGCGTACCGCGTAGTCCAATGGTCGACCGGCAACATCGGCACTCGCGCCCTCGGCGTCCTGCTGGATCGCGACGACTTCGAGGTGGTGGGTGTCCACGCCTTCGGCTCGGACAAGGTGGGCCGCGACGCCGGCGAGCTGGCGGGCCAGGCCCCGGTCGGTGTCGCCGCGACCGACGACGTCGACGCGTTGATCGCGCTAAAACCGGATTGCGTGAACTACATGCCCCGCGCCATCGACTACGACCTGGTGATCGAGATGCTGCGCGCCGGCATCAACGTCGTCACCACGGGGGATTTCGTGACCGGCACCCATCACCCGACCGAGCTCCCCGCGCTGCAGCAGGCGGCGCGACAGGGCGGTGCGACCTTCCTGGGAACGGGGTTCGAGCCGGGCTTCATCAACGTCGTCGCCGGATTCCTCACCGGCGCCTGCCGAACGGTCCGCAGCGTCAAGCTCGTCGAAACGCTGGACTGCACAACCTATCCCGTCCAGGACGTGTGGAAGGTGCTCGGATTCGGGAAGACGCCAAGAGAGCCGGTGACGCACCTCGACCCCGCAACGCAACGATACGGCCTGGGCTACTTCGAGACGCTGGACATGATCGCCACCATGCTGGGCACCGAGCTCGACTCCAAGGACGCATTCGTCGAGCCCGCGGTGCTGACCCGGGATCTGAATCTGGGCTGGGTGGACTACGCCGCCGGCACCGCCGGGGGCCAGCGCCGCACCTATCGCGGCTTCCGCGGCGGCCGTCCGGTGGTCGAGCTGGCCATCTGCTGGACCATGAGCGACGACGCGCTCGACCCGAAATGGACCGACCCCAAGGGTTTTTCCGTGGTGATCGAGGGCCAACCGCGCGTCGACGCGACGATCCGATTCGGCGAGCCCGGCCAGGACGCGATGACCGTGCTGATGGACAGCACCGCCGTTGCGGCGGTCAACGCCATACCGTTCCTGTGCGAGGCGCCGCCGGGCGTCATCACCCCGATCGACCTGCCCATCATGGGATCACATGGGGCACTAGCGGTTTGAACCGCGCCACGCGCGGGGTGAGGTGCCGTGCGTGCGGCGGAAGAGCCTGCTGAAATAGCCCGGGTCGCCGATCCCGACGCGGCCGGCGACCTCGGCGATCGGCAGATCCGTTTCGGTGAGCAACGTCCGGGCCTCGGCCATCCGGCGCTCGACGATCCACTCCTGCACCGTGCGCCCGGTGCGGCGCCGCACCACGGTGGTCAGGTGTCCCGGCGTGATGCCGAGTTCGCCCGCCACGTCGCGCAGCGACAACGGCTCGGCGTGGCGACGGTCGATCGCCTCGAACACCTCGGCCAGCAGTGGCTCGCCGCTGCGCCGCAGGTCGCCGACCACGTCGACCGCCAGCCGGGAGAGGTCGATCAGCAGCAGCGTCAGATGCGCCAGCGCCGCCTGCTGGTAACCCTCTTGGCGAGCGGTCAATTCGGCTTCGATCGACGCGATGGCACCCTCCCACGCCGGCCGCCGGTCCGCGGGCACCTCCAGCCGCAGCAGTCCCCCGGATCGGCCGTGCAGGAACGGGAACAGCAGCGGATGCGCCCGCCACGTCGGCCATGGCGATCGCCCGTCCTCCCCCAGCGCCGCGGGATCGAAGAAGACCCCGACCCCGACATCGATACGACCCACGACCTGGGCGGGGTCGATCACCTCACCCGCCGCCAGTACATACACGCAGCCCGGACCGGGGCTGTACCAGAGCGCCGGAAAGTCGTGGATGTGTCGGCCGTGCTCCGGCAGGTCTTCACGACTGGCCCGCAGCACCGACACCGGAGGGGTGTCCGGATCGGTCCGATATGCGTAGATGGGCACGCCCCTGCGGTGCCGGACCATCCGAGCTGGCTGGGTCATGGTGCGAAAAATAATCCTAGTTTCATCAAAGATCGACCAATTCTCAAGCAGGATAGCGGTTAATCATGAACCCTATGACAAAGCATCATCCACATGACTATCTGCCCGCCGCCGGGCACGACGCGCTGCTGCCCTGCTACGACCTGTTCGCCCGCCTGCTGGGCATGCCGAAGGTCTACGACACCCTGATCGCGCAGGCCGAACTCGCCGACGGCCAGCGCGTACTGGAAATCGGTTGCGGGACCGGGAATCTCACCACCCGGGTCCGGGGCGCGTATCCGGGCGTCGACGTGACCGGGTGCGACCCCGACCCCCGGGCACTGGACCGGGCGCGGCGCAAGGCCATTGGGCTCAAAGACATCCGCTTCGAACAGGGCTACGCCGAGCGGCTGCCCTACCCCGACGCCGAATTCGATCGGGTGCTGTCCTCGATGATGTTGCACCACATCAACGAAGACGCGAAACCCGCCGCCGCGGAGGAGATCTTCCGGGTCCTGCGCCCGGGCGGCAGGCTGCACCTGGTCGACATCGGCGGGGACGTCGCGACCCACGGCGGCGTGCTGACGCGGCTCATCAGGCGCAATCACCACATGGCGGGCAACCTCGGCGACGCGATCCCCCGGCTGCTGAACGCGGCGGGATTCGAGTGCGCCGAGCTCGCATCGAAGCCTCACCGCATACTCGGGCGCCTGAACTACTACCGGGCCACGCGCCCGTGATCAACCAGGAACGGCTCGAAGGCCGCGAAACAGTCTCATGCGATGGATATTGATCCGATAGAACAGGCCCGGAAACCGGCGGTACAAGTGCCAAATGACTTGAACCGCGGCAGGAAACACGATCAGCGGCCGGTTCCGGACCACGCCGCGCAGGATCGCGCGGGCCGCAGCCTGGGCGCTCATCTGGGGCATCAGATAGTGGGTGCGCCGACTTAATGTGACCACCCGCTCGCGCGGCATATTGACCACGGTCATGTTGTCGTAGATTTTCGTCTTCATGTCACCCGGACATGCCGCGCTGACCTTTACGCCAAGATCCGCGCCCTCGGCCCGCAGCGAAAGCGACAGCCCGACGATCCCGTGCTTGCTCGTGCAGTAGGCGGCGTTGCCTGGCTGGGGAACGAGCCCACTCAGCGACGAAATGTTGACGATGTGCCCGTGACCCTGGCGGGCCATCAACCGGTAGGCGTGCACCGTCCCATGAACCACGCCCAACAAGTCGACATCGATCACCCGACGCCACTGCTGCATCGAGAGGTCGCGAGAATCCCCGCCGATCGCGATGCCCGCGTTGTTGATCATGTAGTCGACGCGTCCATATTCGGCCACGGTGCTCTCGATCAGCGCCGCCACCGCGGCCGGGTCGGCCACATCGACGCACACGCCACGCGCCGGCACGCCGCTTTGTTCCAAGCGCCCCGCCACCCGACGTGCGGCGTCGTCGTCGATATCGGCGACCACGACCTTGGCGCCCCGCACGCCGAGCTCCTCACACAACGCCTCGCCCAAACCCATTCCGCCGCCGGTGACAATCGCCACCGCGCCCTTAAACCGCTGCATGGTCCGCTCCGGCGTCTCGCTTCCAGTTTGTTACAGTCGATGTAATATTACATCAAATGTAATAAAAGAGAAGGGGCGATGACGACCGACCAGATGGGCCTGCGGGAACGCAAGCGACGGCAGACCAGACGCGAATTGGTCCGCGCGGCGATGCGGCTGTTCGAGGAGAAGGGCTACGACGAGACGACTGTTGCCGAGATCGCTTCCGCCGCAGGCGTTTCCACCAAGACCTTCTTCAATTACTTCGCGAGCAAGGACGAGGTCCTCTTCCCTCACCTCTCCCGCAGGATCGAAGCCGCGGTGGCTCTGATCGAACGGCGCGGACCTGACGACCAGATTGCCGACGTCCTCGTCGCCGCGATGCAACAGATGCTGGCCGACGCCCTTACCGAGGAGGTCGACGGTGGCCTGGCGTCAGTCCGGTTCCCGATGATCATGTCTGTGCCCGCGGTCCAGGCGGCGACCCTGCACCGCTATTTTCTGGCCGAAACTCAACTCGCCCAGGCGCTGCACAAGGCATACCGGGAAGCGCTCGACCCGGCAACCGCGGCCGCCGTCATCGGCTCAGTCATGGGCGCCGCGATCGCCGCCGCGCTGGTGTGCCTGCAAGAGGGCGAAACGACCGCGCGGCTTCGCGCCGTGGTCGAACGCGCCGTCGCTATTGCGATCGACGGGGTGCGCAACGTGTAAACGTCGCGCCGCGTGAGGAATGGGCTGCACCGCTTAGTTGGTAGCGATGTCGACCAGGCGCAGCCCTTCCACCCGGTTGAAGTGCTTGGGGTTGCGCGTCGCGAAAGGCAGATCGAAGTTCAAGCAAGTGCCTGCCTGCAGGCAGTCAGCCAGGCCGATGTCTTGGCCGGCTCCTCGGAGAGTCGCGGCCACTTCACCCCCACGCAGCGCACTCGCTGCGTCGAGCGGGAAGGTCCGCGACCGGACGACCCGGAGAATGTCATCGCGGCGCGCCAAGAAGTCCGCGCCAAGACGCAGTTCGAAGGCAGTTATGGCCGTGACGCGGAAACGATGGTTAACGATCAGCTCTCGCACCAACGGTGCTCCAGGCCCCTTACCGCGTAGAAAATCGATCACCAGATCGGTGTCTACGACTACGAGGCCCGCCATGCGGTTCTCACGTCGTTAATGCGAGAACGCATCTCGTCCGCGTCAGCCTCGCTGAGCATGCCTTCGAGGCCTAGCAGAAGATCCACCTCGTCGGTTGTGAGATTCGCGAGATACCCATCCAGAGCTTCCTGGACAAGCGTGGAGAAGCCCCGGACGCCGCGGCGATGAGCAATCGCGCTCAACGCGCGATGCTGCTCGTCGGTAATCTCCACCGTAGTTCGCATGCATGCATGCTAGCATGTGCGCCTAGCGCTGGTCGAACGCGACCTTGACCGCGCCGCTGTCGGCCTGGTTGGCGATCGCCAGGAACGCCTCGCGCCACTGCTCGAGGCCGAAGGTGTGGGTCAACATGGGCCGCAGGTCCACCCGGCCGGCGGCGGCCAGGTCCAGGTAATGGGCGATGGCGTGGCGGCGCTCGCCGTCGACCTCCTCGACCCCGAAGGCGTTCGACCCCACCCAGCTGATCTCCTTGAAATACAAGGGACTCCACTCCCACCGTCCGGGCGCATGCACGCCGGCCTTCACCAGCGTGCCGCGGGCCCGCAGCACCCGCACCCCGACCTCGAACGTCTCGGGCTTGCCGACGGTGTCGTAGACGACGTCGAGCGCCCCCGGATAGGCCATCGGCAGGCCGAGCAGCGGCTGGCGCAGCCGCCCGCCGCCCCACGCGACCAGTTCCTCGATGACGGCCAGGCGCGGCTCGTGATCCACCACCAGCGCCGCGCCGAACCGGCGGGCCAGTTCCTTCTGGGCCTCGAACCGCGCCACCACCGCGACGGCCACGTCGGGGTAGAGCGCCCGCAGGATCGCGACCGCGCACAACCCCAGCGAGCCGGCCCCATACACCAGCGCCCGGCCCGAGGGCGGCGGCGGATGGCGGGTGATCGCGTGCAGGGAAACCGAGAACGGGTCGGCGAACACCGCGAGCTCGTCGGGCACGGAATCGGGAACCGCAAAGAGCATGCTGTCGTGGGCGGGCATCAGTTCGGCGTAGCCACCCGTGACGTCGGCCGACACCCCGGTGTGGATGCCGGGCTTGATGTCGCCGTCGGTGAAGCTCCAGCACAGGCTGTAGTCGCCGCTTTCGCACGCGGGACAGGGCGGCTCGATGCCGCGCGGACCGCAGGACAGCCACGGGTTGAGCACCACGCGCTGGCCGACGTCCAGCCCCCGGGCCTTGGGCCCCATCGCCACCACGTCGGCGACCACCTCGTGGCCCATGACTTGCGGGAAGGAGCAGAAGGCGGACATGGCGTTGTCGGCGTCGCCCTCGCCGAAGTCCATCAGGATCTGCTTGGAGTCCGACCCGCAGATGCCGGTCAGCCGCGGCCGGGTGAGCACCCAATCCTCGTGCGGCAGTTGAGGATCCGCGAGCTCCCTTAATGCGACCGGGCTGTGGGTCAGTGCGTCGTCGGGTCCGGGCGAGGGCTCCGGCGGGACGCCGTACACCAGCGCCCTCATCGCGGAGCCATTCCTGCGACACCGGCGATGAACCCGTCGAGGTCGGCGTTCTTCGCGTCCACGACCGCTTTCATATCCGGAACGTAATGCTCGAACGTGTCGCCGGCCAGCGCCGCGATGATGCCCTCGGCCACCTCGTCGGCGGGCACCTTGGGCCCCTGATACAGGGGTTCCTCGCTGCCCGGATGGTCCCAGATCTCGGTGTCGACGGGCCCCGGCTCGATCAGCTTCACGGCGACGCCGCTGCCGTGCAGGTCGACGGCCATCGCCTCGCTCCAGCCGCACAGCGCGAACTTGCTTGCGCAGTAAGCCGTTTCGTGGATGATGCCGAGGCGGCCACCGACGCTGGACACGTTGACGATCAGGCCGGACCCGCGCTTTAGCATCCGCGGCAGCAGGGCCAGCGTGAGGCGCATCGGGGCGAAGAAGTTGATCCGCATGACGTCCTCGACCTCGCCGGGATCCAGGGCCGCGACCGGGCGCCGTTTCGGGATCGCGGCGTTGTTGATCAGCACGTCGACGCCGCCGAGCTCGTCCCATGCCCGCAGCGCCAGGTCCCGCAGCGCCGAGCTGTCCGCCAGGTCGGCCACCCACATCGCCGATTCCGGCGAGGTCCGCCGGCAGTCCGCCAGCACCTCGGCCAGGCGATCCCGGCGGCGGGCGATCAGCCCCACCACGGCCCCTCGCCCCGCCAATCGCCGGGCCAGGGCCGCGCCCAGTCCGGACGAGGCACCCGTGATGAGCACCCGCTTACCCGCCGCCTCGAACGTCATCCGTCAAGGTTGCCGCGAATCGCGGGAAGCGTACAGTGGTGGAAGCTTGTTATATCGGCTAAATATTAGATCAACTACTTCCGAACAGGGGCAGTGCATGAGTTCCACCAGGTACGAGGGCGACACCTGGGACCTCGCCTCCAGCGTCGGCGTGACCGCGACGATGGTCGCGGCCGCCCGCGCCGTGGCGAGCCGCGCCGATCGTCCGCTGATCGACGACCCGTTCGCCGAGCCGCTGGTCCGGGCCGTCGGCGTGGACCTGCTCACCCGGCTGGCGACCGGCGAGCTGAATCCGAGCGACCTGAACGACGTACACGACGGCACTGACGGGTCCGCGGGGGCGATGTCGCGGATGGCCGACAACATCGCGGTGCGCACCAAGTTCTTCGACGAGTTCTTCCTGGGCGCGACGCAGGCCGGCGTCAAGCAGGTGGTGATCCTGGCCTCGGGGCTGGATTCCCGCGCGTACCGTCTGGACTGGCCCGCCGGGACGGTGGTCTACGAGGTCGACCAGCCGCAGGTCATCGAGTTCAAGTCCCGCATGCTGGCCGAGCTCGGCGCCGCCCCGACCGCCTATCGGCGGGTGGTCGCGGTCGACCTGCGCGACGACTGGCCCGCCGCCCTGCGTGCCGCCGGGTTCGACCCGACCCGGCCGACCGCGTGGAGCGCCGAGGGCCTGCTCGGCTACCTGCCGCCGGACGCGCAGGACCGCCTGCTGGACACCATCACCGAACTCAGCGCGCCGGGCAGCCGGCTGGCGACCGAAAGCGCGCCGACCCGTGAGCCCGGGGACGAGGAGAAGCTGAAGGAACGCATGCAGCGCATCTCCGAACGTTGGCGCGCGCACGGTTTCGAGCTGGACATGGCCGGGCTGGTCTACTTCGGGGAGCGCAACGAGGCGGCTTCCTACCTGAGGGAGCGTGGTTGGGCGCTGGAAGGCATCAGCATCCGGGAGCTGTTCGCGGCCAACGGCCTTCCGCCCCTGGAGGGAGACGACACGCGCATGGGCGACGTGCTCTACGTGAGCGGCACCCATGAGTGAGGGCCGCACCGAGGGCGACAGCTGGGGACCGGCGTCCAGCGTGGGAGCGACGGCCACCATGGTCGCGGCTTCCCGCGCGGTGGCCTCGCAGGGACCCGATCCGCTGCTCGACGACCCGTTCGCCGATCCCCTGGTCCGCGCCGTCGGGCTGGACCCCTTCATCCGCATCATCGACGGCGAGCTGAATTTCGAGGACGACGCGCTGTTCAACCGGAAGACCCGGCGCGAACAGATCACGGTGCGCACCAGGTTTTTCGACGACTTCTTCACCGGCGCCACCGCCGACGGCGTGCGGCAGGCGGTGATCCTGGCCTCCGGCCTGGACACCAGGGCCTACCGGTTGCCGTGGCCGGCCGGCACGGTGGTCTACGAGATCGACCAGCCCCAGGTCATCGCGTTCAAGACCGGCACGCTGGCCAACCTCGGTGCCACCCCAACCGCCGAGCAGCGGACGATCGCGGTCGATCTGCGCGACGACTGGCCGGCCGCGTTGCGTGACGGTGGATTTGACGTCACCCAACCGACCGCGTGGAGTGCGGAGGGCCTGCTGCCCTACCTGCCGCCCGACGCCCAGGACCGGCTGTTCGACCACATCACGGCGCTGTCCGCGCCGGGCAGCCGGCTGGCGACCGAACACGTCCCCAACCCGAACGCGTTTACCGAGGAGCGCCTGCAGCACATCTCCGAGCGGTGGCGGCGCCTCGGTCTCAATCTCGACCCGGCCGACCTGTTCTACCGGGGCGAGCGCAACGTCGTCGGCGACTACCTGACCACCCACGGCTGGGACGTGACCGCGCATCCCGCCCGGGACCTCTACGTCCGCAACGGATTTGAGTTCCCCGAGGACGAGATGACGGCCGCCTTCGGTGAGCTCAGCTACGTGGCCGCGACCCTCAAGTAGGGTTTCGCCTATGCCACGCGCTCATGACGACAATTGGGACCTGGCCTCCAGCGTGGGCGTGACCGCGACGATGGTCGCGGCCGGCCGCGCCATGGCGACGAGGGACCCCCGCGGTCTGATCAACGACCCGTTCGCCGAGCCATTGGTGCGCGCGGTCGGGGTGGATCTGTTCACCAAGATGCTGGACGGCGAGCTCGACCTCGACGCGTTCGAGAACGCGTCGCCGCCGCGCATGCAGGCGATGGCCGACGGAATGGCGGTGCGCACCAAGTATTTCGACGATTACTTCATGGGAGCGGTGGCCGCCGGGGTGCGCCAGGCGGTCATCCTGGCGTCCGGCCTCGACTCGCGCGCCTACCGGTTGCCGTGGCCGGACGGCACCGTGGTCTACGAGATCGACCAGCCGCAGGTGATCGAGTTCAAGACGACCACGCTGGCCGGCATCAGCGCCGAACCCACCGCCACCCGACGCACCATCGCCGTCGATCTGCGGCAAGACTGGCCGGCCGCGCTGCGGGAGGCCGGGCACGACACGACGGCGCCGACCGCCTGGTTGGCCGAGGGCCTGCTGATCTACCTGCCGCCGGAGGCCCAGGACCGGCTGTTCGACAACATCACCGCGCTCAGCGCGCCCGGCAGCACCGTCGCCACCGAATTCGTCCCCGGCATCATCGATTTCGACCCCAGCCGGGTGCAGGACATGGCCGGCGTATTCCGCGAGCACGGCGTCGACGTCGACATGGCATCACTGGTCTACACCGGGGAACGCAACCACGTCGTCGACTACCTGCGGTCCAAGGGGTGGGAGGCCGAGGGCGTCGAGCGAACGGAACTGTTCCGGCGCAACGGCATCGAGGTGCCGCCCCCGGAGCAGGACGATCCGCTCGGCGAGATCATCTTCATCAGCGGCCGGCTCGCGGGCTAGCGGCGATCGCAAGCGCGGCGTAGCCGGGCGCAGCGGGTCGCCGCCATCGGGCTAGAGACGCGGGTTTCCCAGCCAGAGCGCGCTGACACCGCCCAGCGTCTGCTCGACATTGTTGAGGATCCCGGCGATCGAGCGGCCCAGCAGCGCGCCCAGCGCATCCGGCAGCGAAGCGGCGGCCGGTTGCGACGAGGCCCGCGGACGCACCAGGTCCAGCAGCGACGACCCGGGATAGCTGACGACGCGCACCTCGGCGTCCTCGTCCAGGCCGGCCAGGACCTTGGCCCGGCGCACCGCGGCCCGGAAGCCGCCGAGCTCGTCGACCAGGCCGCGTTCGAGCGCGTCGGCTCCGGTCCAAACCCGGCCCCGCGCAACGAGTTCCACGGCTTCGGCGCTCAACTTGCGACCCTCGGCGACCCGTTCCACGAAGTCCTTATAGAGCAGGTCGGCCTCGGCCTCGCGATGCCGGCGCTGTTCCGGCGTGAACGGCGCGTCGACCGACCAGGCGTCGGCATTCGCGTTGGTGCGCACCGTATCCGACGCAACGCCCAGGCGATCCTTCAGGTTGCGCGCCACCAGCTTGCCGGTGATCACGCCGATCGAGCCGGTGATCGTGCCCGGGTTGGCCAGGATCGCGTCGGCGCCCATCGCGACGTAGTAACCGCCGGACGCGGCGACAGCACCCATCGACGCCACCACCGGCTTACCGGCCTCACGCGCCCTTGCCACCTCGCGCCAGATGGTCTCCGACGCGATGACCGCGCCCCCGGGGCTGTCCACGCGCAACACGATCGCGGACACCGAATCGTCGGCGGCGGCCTCCCGCAGTGCCGCCGCAATGGTGTCGGCGCCGGCGGTCGACGTGCCCAGCGGCAGGAACTGCGGGCCACCGCGCCCGGTGACGATCGTGCCGTCGACGGTGACCACCGCCAGCGTCGGCTTGGGCCGGCGGCCCGGGACCGACGGCACGGGCGGGCTCAGTCGTGGCCGGGCCGCGCCGGCGTAGCGCGTCAGGTAGAGCCGTGGTGGAGCGTTTTCGTCCGAAACATCCTGCACGCCAACCAGTTCCGCGATCCGGGCGTAGGCCTCGTCGCGGAACCCGATCCGGTCGACGAGGCCCGAGGCCACCGCATCGTCGCGCAGCAGCGGGCCCCGGTCGGCCAACTCGTCGAGCGCCCCCGGTTCGACCTTGCGCGACTGGGCGATCGCTGCCCACACCTGCTCTTGCAGGCTCGCGAGCATTCGCGTGACGGCCTCGCGGTGTGCCTCGGTGAAGCCGCCCTCGGTCAAAAGGTTTGCCGCCGACTTGTATTCGCCCGTCGCGATGATCTGGGCTTCGATCCCCGCCTTGTCGAGCGCGTCGCGCAGGAACATGGCGTTGCTCGCGAAACCGATCAGCCCGACGCTGCCCGAGGGCTGCAACCAGACCTCGCCGAACGCCGAGGCCAAATAGTAGGACAGCGTGCCCGGGTAGGTCTCGGCCCAGGCCAGCGACGGCTTGACGGCGGCGAACGCCGCGATCGCCTCCCGCAGTTCCTGGACCGCGGCCGGCGGCGCCGCCGCGAGCTGCACGCGCGCGATCAGCCCGGCGACCCGCGGGTCCTCGGCGGCGCGGTGGATCGCCGCGACGGTGTCGCGCAGCGACATCGGGCGGTTGCCCCCGGTGATCATCGCCACCGGGTCGAAACCGGTGCTCTCCGGCGGCGCCGCGCGCAGGTCGAACTCGAGCACGCAGCCGTTGGGCACGCCGCGGTGGCGCGCCGTGTCGACGCGGCCGGCCAGGGCGCGGACGTCGTCGAGGCTTGGGACCGAGGGCAGGAAACCGAACATATTCGCAGCCTACCGATCGGCCGCCGTACGGTGGTCGGGTGAGGTTTTCCATCGCGATCCCCCAATTCGACTATGACGGCTTCGACGCCTCGGGCCTTCGCGCCTACCTCGCCCGCGCCGAGGAGCTCGGGTTCGAGGGCGGCTGGGTGCTCGAGCAGATCATCGGCGAGGCGCCGCTGCTGGCGCCGCTGGAGCTGCTGGCGTATTGCGCCGCCTGCACCGAGCGGCTGCGCCTCGGGGTCGCCGTCTTGGTGACGTCGCTGCACGACCCCCTGCAGCTGGCCTCGTCCGCCACCGCCGTCGACCGCCTCAGCCACGGGCGGCTGGACATCGGGGTCGGGACCGGCGGCGGCTTTCGCCGATTCGATGCCTTCGGCGTCGAAAAGGCGACCTATATCTCGTATTTCACCGAGGGCCTGGAGCTGATGAAGGCGGCCTGGTCCGACGAGCCCCGGGTGACGTTTCACGGGCGGTTCCGCGACGTCGACGACCTGCCCATTGCGCCCAAGCCGGTGCAGCGGCCGCATCCGCCGATCTGGTTCGGCGGACTTGCCCCCAAGGCGCTGGCCAGGGCGGTGCGCCACGGTGATTCGTTTCTGGGCGCGGGCTCGTCGACCACCGAGGCGTTCGCCGGGGCCGTCGCCGTGGTGCGCCGCGAACTCGCCGAACAACGAAAGGACCCGGCGCACTTCACCATCGGCAAGCGGGTCTACCTGGCGGTCGACGACGACGCGGCGCGGGCCCGGGAGCGGGTGCTCGAAGGCCTGCATCGGATCTACGGCGATTCCATTCCCGGCGGGGATGACGTGCCGGTGTCGGGCACGCCCGACGACGTGGTGCGCGGGCTGCGCGAGGTGATCGACGCGGGGGCCGAGTACCTGCTACTCAATCCCGTCGGCGCGGACGTAGGCGAGAACCGCGAACAGATGGAACGCCTTGCCGCGGAGGTCATTCCGCAGCTGAGCTGATTACAGCTCGGTGACCGAGCCGCCCGCCGCGGTGATCTTCTCGCGCGCGCTGCCGCTGAACTTGTGCGCGGACAGGTCGACCTTGACGGTCAGCTTGCCGTCGCCGAGGACCTTGACCAACGAGTTCTTGCGAACCGCACCCTTGGCGACCAGCTCGTCCACACCGACGGAACCGCCCTGCGGGAACAGCCGGTTGATGTCGCCGACGTTGACGATCTCGTACTCGGTGCGGAAGCGATTCCGGAATCCCTTGAGCTTGGGCAGCCGCATGTGAATCGGCATCTGGCCACCCTCGAAGGTCGCCGGCACGTTCTTGCGGGCCTTGGTGCCCTTGGTGCCGCGCCCGGCCGACTTGCCCTTGGAGCCCTCACCGCGACCGACCCGAGTGCGCGCTTTCTTCGAACCGGGCGCGGGTTTCAGGTCGTGCAATTTGATGGTCATTTGGCCTCCTCCACCTCGACGAGGTGGCGCACCACCGCGATCAGGCCGCGGGTCTGTGCGTTGTCCTCACGGACCACCGAATGGCGGATCCGCCGCAGGCCCAGGGTCCGCAGGCTCTCGCGCTGCTTCCAGCGAGCACCGATGGTGCTGCGCACCTGGGTGATCTTGAGCTGACTCATGGTTGCGCTCCTGAAATCTGGGCCTCACGCGCCGCCGCCGCACTGGCCAGCGCGTCGCTTTCGCGGCGCGCCTTCAACATGCCGGCCGGGGCGACGTCCTCGATCGGCAGTCCGCGGCGAGCGGCCACCTCCTCGGGACGCTGCAGGAGCTTGAGCGCGGCCACCGTCGCGTGCACCACGTTGATCGCGTTGTCGCTGCCCAACGACTTGGCCAGGATGTCGTGCACCCCAGCGCATTCCAGGACGGCGCGGGCCGCGCCGCCGGCGATGACGCCGGTACCCGGGCTGGCGGGACGCAGCAGCACGACGCCTGCGGCCGCCTCACCCTGCACCGGGTGCGTGATGGTGCCGCCGATCAACGGGACCCGGAAGAAGCCCTTGCGCGCCTCCTCGACACCCTTGGCGATCGCGGCCGGCACCTCCTTGGCCTTGCCGTAGCCGACGCCGACCATGCCGTTGCCGTCGCCGACGATGACCAGAGCGGTGAAGCTGAATCGCCGTCCACCCTTGACCACCTTGGAGACGCGGTTGATGGCGACGACCCGCTCCAGGTAGTTGCTCTTCTCGCCGTCGCGGTCACGACCGCCGCGGCCACCACCGTCGCGCCGGCCGCGGCTGTCGCGGCCGTCACCGCGCGAGTCGCGGCTGTCGCGGCTGTCCGGGCCCTGTCCGCCGGCCGACTGTTCCGCCATTATGCGGTCCTTCCAGTTGTCATCAGAATTGCAATCCGTTCTCGCGCGCGGCATCCGCCAGCGCGGCGATCCGTCCGCCGTAGGTGTACCCGCCGCGGTCGAAGACCACGGTGTCGATGCCGGCGGCCTTGGCGCGCTCGGCGATCAACTGACCGACCCGCACGCTGCGCGCCTTCTTGTCGCCGTCCAGGCCACGCACGTCGGCCTCGATCGACGACGCCGCGGCCAGTGTGGTGCCGTTCTCGTCGTTGACCAGTTGCACGTGGATGTGCCGCGCGGAGCGGTGCACCACCAGCCGCGGGCGCTGCGGGGTGCCCGCCAGCTTCTTGCGCAGCCGCGCGTGCCTGCGCACCCGGGAGACCCGCCGCGTCGCGGATACGTTCTGCCCCACCGGCTTTCCGACCTGGGCGGCCGTCTTCGTTTGCGCCATGACTACTTACCTGTCTTTCCGACCTTGCGGCGGATCTGCTCGCCCTCGTAGCGCACGCCCTTGCCCTTGTACGGGTCGGGACGGCGCAGGCGGCGGATGTTCGCCGAGATCTGACCGACCTTCTGCTTGTCGATCCCGGTGACCGTGAACTTCGTCGGTGACTGGACCGCGAACGTGATGCCCTCCGGCGCCTCGATCACGACGGGGTGGCTGTAGCCCAGCGCGAACTCGAGGTTGGAGCCCTTGAGCTGCACGCGGTAGCCGACACCGAAGATCTCCATCTTGACGGTGTAGCCCTCCGTCACGCCGGTGACCAGGTTGGACACCAGGGTGCGCGACAGCCCGTGCAGCGAGCGGTTGCGCCGCTCGTCGTTGGGGCGGGTGACCACGATCGCGCCGTCGTCGTTGCGCGCCACCGTGATCGGTTCGGCGACGGTCAGGTTCAGGCTGCCCTTGGGGCCCTTCACCGATACGTTCTGGCCGTCGATCGTTACGTCGACTCCGGAGGGGACCGGAACCGGCTGCTTACCAATACGTGACATGTTTAACCCCTCACCACACGTACGCGAGGACTTCGCCGCCCACGCCCTGTCTGGCTGCCTGACGGTCGGTGAGCAGACCCGACGAGGTCGAGATAATCGCCACGCCCAGTCCGCCGAGCACGCGCGGCAGGTTGGTAGATTTCGCGTACACCCGCAACCCGGGCTTGGACACGCGGCGCAGGCCGGCGATGCTGCGCTCCCGGCTCGGCCCGTACTTGAGCTGGACGACCAGCGACTTGCCGACCCGAGCGTCTTCGGTGTGGAAGTCGTTGATGTAGCCCTCGTTCTTGAGGATCTGGGCGATGTTGGCCTTGATCTTGGAGTGCGGCAACGTCACCTCGTCGTGATACGCCGAGTTGGCGTTGCGCAGGCGCGTCAGGAAGTCGGCGATCGGATCGGTCATCGTCATAGTTGCGTCCTATGTCCCGTCACCAGCTGCTCTTCTGCACGCCGGGCAGCTCGCCCGCGTGCGCCATCTCGCGCAGGCAGATTCTGCACAGCCCGAACTTGCGGAACACCGCGCGCGGACGTCCGCACTTGCTGCAGCGGGTGTAGCCGCGCACCGCGAACTTCGGCTTGCGCGCGGCCTTGTTAACCAGTGCCTTCTTAGCCATCTAGTCAGTTCTCCTTGAACGGAAATCCGAGGGCCCGCAACAGGGCTCGTCCTTCGTCGTCGGTCGTCGCCGAGGTGACGACGTTGATGTCCATGCCGCGGACCCGGTCGATCTTGTCCACGTCGATCTCGTGAAACACCGACTGCTCGGCCAGTCCGAACGTGTAGTTGCCGACGCCGTCGAACTGCTTGGGCGAAAGCCCGCGGAAGTCACGGATACGCGGCAGCGCGATCGAGGTGAGCCGGTCGAGGAACTCCCACATGCGGTCCCCGCGCAGCGTCACGCGCACGCCGATCGGCATGCCCTCGCGCAACTTGAACTGCGCGATGGACTTTCGCGCCTTGCGGATCTCCGGCTTCTGGCCGGTGATCAGCGCCAGGTCGTTGACCGCACCGTTGATCAGTTTGGCGTCGCGAGCCGCCTCGCCGACGCCCATGTTCACGACGACCTTGGTGATGGTCGGGATCTGCATGACGTTGCCGTAGCCGAACTGCTTGTGCAACGCATCGCGAATCTCGTTGCGGTAGCGCTCTTTGAGGCGCGGCTGAACCTTCTCTGCTGTGGTCATTAGATGTCCTTGCCGTTGCGCTTCGAGACGCGGACGCGCTTGCCGGTTTCCTCGTCCAGCCGGTAGCCGATGCGGGTGGGCTTGCCGTCCGAGTCGACCACCATCACGTTGGACACGTGGATCGGGGCCTCCTGCGTGACGATGCCGCCCGAGCGGGCGCCGCGCTGGTTGGTGGAAACCGCGGTGTGCTTCTTGATCCGGTTGACGCCCTCGACCAGCACGCGGTTGCGTTCCGGGTACGCCTGCAGCACCTTGCCTTTGGCACCCTTGTCCTTGCCCGCGATGACGAGGACGGTGTCGCCCTTGTGGACCTTCATCTACAACACCTCCGGGGCCAGCGAGATGATCTTCATGAATCGCTTCTCGCGCAGTTCGCGCCCGACGGGCCCGAAGATGCGCGTCCCGCGCGGGTCGTTGTCCGGCTTGATGATCACCGCGGCGTTCTCGTCGAACTTGATGTAGCTGCCGTCGGGACGGCGGCGCTCCTTGACCGTGCGCACCACGACGGCCTTGACGACGTCCCCGCGCTTGACGTTGCCGCCGGGGATGGCGTCTTTGACCGTGGCGACGATGACGTCACCGATGCCGGCGTAGCGTCGCGACGAACCGCCGAGCACCCGGATGCACAAGATCTCCTTGGCGCCGGTGTTGTCGGCAACCTTCAGCCGCGATTCCTGCTGAATCACTCGATCTCCTGACCTGGTTTCATATGTGCACGGCAGGAGAAAACATCTCAATGAGCAGTGCTCACCAAAAACCTGACGTGCGCGGTCTTTGTCACCTAAGGGCACGCGGGGCCGATAGTGCTTTCGCTTACCGGCCGAGGTCTGCCCAAGGCAACCCCTAGAGTCTAGGGGACGACCAGCTCAGAGCCAAATTCGCCTGGGAACCGCGGATGGTGGGTCAGGAGTCAGCGGGCCTGTAACGTCCGAACGATGGCCGAGACCGTCCATTTCCTGACCGTCTCGCGGTCCGTCAACGACGACAAGATTCAAACTGTAAGCGGCGTCTACCGGACCCGGGCGGGCGCCCGCGCGGCGCTTGAGGCGCGGGTGAGTGAGTGGGGTTTATCCGCCGATTACCGGGCAGCGTTGGAGACGCCAGGGCGCTCGGCCGGGCAAGAACGCGGCCTGATGGAAGGGGGCAGCCATGGTCCGCTGTGGTGGCAGATCCAGATGTACGCGTTAGAGGACTGAGACCTCACGCCCCGCCGGACCTCGGGAATTAAGCTGACCCACGGCCTAGAAGGGCGGCGGGTCGTCGTCGTCTTCGGCGGGTGGGGCGGTACCAAAGTAGCTGGGCTGCTCGGCTTTTCGAACCAGGCGGGCTTCGCGGTTGTGTCGGCGTTCAGTGGCCACCCGGGAGGCGCGGTCTTGGGCGCGGGTGCGGCGGCGTTTGGGCATCATCGCGGTGCGCTGGTCGCAGTACTCGACGGGCGGGTCGGCCTCGGCGGCGGGCATGCCGCCGACCGAATAACACAAACTGGGGAATAGCAGCGCGCTGCCCGGGGTGGTGACGTAGGTGTGCCCGGACGGGGAGGTCAGGATCAGGGTGCCGTCGGGTAGTTGTTGTTCGGTCCAGCCGAAGAAGGTCTTGATCAAATGATGCGTGCGGCAATAACACTTGAGGTTGGCCGCATGCGTGGGCCCGCCCTGGGCATAGGGGATCGTATGATCCAAATCGCAGCCGATGGCCGGGGCATCACAGCCGGGCCAGCGACACGTCAAATCCCGACACCGCACGAAATCGGCCAGCGCCTTCGACGGGGTGTAGCCGTCCTCCGGCGGCGCGTCGCCGGGGTGCACCAACGGCACCAACTTGGCCGACTTGGCGAGTTCCTGCAGGAGTTCGGGGGTGATCAGCCCATCGGCACCCACCTCGGATCCCGGGGCGGTGCCGCGCCCGTCCAGGGTGGCCTGCTCGGCGATCACATTTATCACCACCGGGCCCGCCGCCGGGCGTTTGCCCGCCGCGCAATCCGCGCGCCCGCAGCGGCAGCCCAGCCGATCCGCCCCCGAGGCCAGTGCCCCTAAGGCGTCGGCGCGGCGCTGCTCACGGGTGCGCGGATCGTGCGGGCACACCGTGGCCGCCAACGCATCCAGGCGCTTGTCCAACGCGTGCGCATCCGGGGTGAACAGCGTCCCACGAATCTCAGAGATGCCGATTTGCAGCCGATCATCGATCCACACCTCACGGTCGACCTGCTGCTCCTTTCGCCGGCGCACCGCATCCACATCGGCGCGGGCCACGATCCGATCCACCTGACCGGCCAACCGGCCCCGGCTCATCGACGGCCAGCGCGCCACATTGGCCGCCAACTGCGCATCGACGCTCGCCAACACCGAGGGGTCCTCGATCAAATCGGTGCGATACACGATCGTCTGAAACAACCGAAAATCGATGTCACCGGCCTTAAAGACCTCTCCCACGTCGGGGAGGCGTTCGCGCAGGGCGCGGGCATAGTGCAGCCGGCTGGCCGCCCGTCCCTGGCTGATCCGCAACGCCGCCCCCACCTCGGCGGCAACGGCCTCCATCGTGTCGATCGCCCAATCCTCGGCCTCCGAACAGCGCGAGAGCCGATAGCGGAACAACCGCCCGATGGCATCCAGCTGCGCGGCCGCCTGCTGGTTCTCGGCCCGCGCCGCCGCGCTGATCTCGTCGATCAGCGCCGCCGACTCGCGCGTCGTCGACGGGTGATGCCGCTCGATCATCTCATCGAGACGAGCCACCGCCTCCGCCGACACCACCCGTGGTTCGAACATGCGTTCGAGTATAGCCGCGCCCGGCGACAAGAGGTCGGTGTCAGGAGATCGGTGACAGTTCCGGTGGTCGTGGTGGTGACCCGTCCGCCGGCCGCGGTGCTGGAACCCCTGACCCGGCTGAGGTCAAAGAATCAGGCCTGGCAGTACGGGCCGACAAGAGCCTCAGCTCGAATGTCGGTACCAGGCGACGATATAGAGGACCAGCGCCGTCGCCAGCGCGATCAGGACCCAGATCACCACGGCCTGGTCGATCCACGAACCCGCGGGCGGGGTCCCGGGCAGGATGTTGCGCAGCGGCACGACGGCGAACAGCATCGCGGCGTACCAGGTGGAGAACGGCGGCAGGAATTGCCGCCGGCCGGTCAGCATCTGAATGGCCACGAACAGCGCCAGCGTCGGCAGCGTGATGAGGACCAGGCAGATTCCGAGATCGAACACCAGCGGGCCCTTGGCCCGGTGCAGCGTGACGATGACATTGTCCGGGCGGTCTGGGTCGCTGGGGTTGCGTGCGACGCGGGTGGCCGAGATGTCCCAGCCGTCCAGCTTTCCGGTCACTTCAACCCGGCCGGGTTTTAATACGCGGTTTTCACCCGACCCGACGAGGACGTCTGACTGGATGATGTCGGTCCTGTACGAGTCGAACGGCCAGTCGCTGGGGTCACCGTGCGCCTCGATGGTGGTGGCCACCTGCGCCGGCAACTTCCCCACCGGGTACTGCAGGTCTCCGAGGTCGTTCTGCGGGAAGATGCGCACGGAGGTGTCGGTGTTCAAGACGTTGAGGCGCTTGTTGATCATCGAATCGTCCGGCATCACCAAGACCTTCACGTCGAGGCGATTGGCCACGGTGTGCAGCTGCTCGAAACGCATCAAGACCACCGTGCCGTCGGCGGTGTTCAGTTCCGGGTCGGGAAGCGGGCCCGGCGCGGTGGCCAACCAGTGATAGCCGAGCAGCGACAGGACGTAGACGACGGCGACGCCCACGATGATCGAGATGTCGAGGACGAGGTGCCGTCGTCGGGGCTTGCGCTCCGGCGCGGCCGGTGCGGGCGGCGCCGTGGGGGCAGTGCCGTGGCCGTTCGAGGGCAGCGCTACGACGACGTCCCGTTGAACCGACACGGACGCAGACTAGCAACGGTGCTATTTGCTGGCACCCTGAAGCGAGCCCCGCTACGAGTTCTTAACAAAGGGCGCTACCAGCTTTAACATGCCGCCGTTAACCGGCGCGCCCGACGTCAGTCGCCTTGCCGAACCCAGGCGAAGATGTACAGGCTCATCGCCGTCACCAGAGCGATCAGCACCCACTGGACGATGGCCTGGTCTATCCAGGAACCGGGCGGAGGCGCACCGGGAAGGATGTTGCGCAACGGGACGATGGCGAACAGGTTCGCGGCGTACCAGGTTGCGAAGGGCGGCAAGAACTTACGCCGGCCCAGCGCCATCGGGATGGCGACCAACAGCGCCAGGGTGGGCAGGCTGATGAGCACCAGGCAGATGCCGAGGTCGAAAATCAGCGGCCCCTTGGCCCGCTTCAAGGTGATGACCACGTTCCCGTTGTCCGAACCGCGCTGGGTTGGCAGCGCGGCCGGGTCGTGAAGGCGGGTGACCGTGGCGTCCCACCCGTCCAGCTCCCCGGTCACTTCCACCCGGGCGGGCACCTTCTTGACGTTGTCGCCCGACCCCACGAACGCATCGGCCGAGATCGGCTCGGTGCTGTAGGAGTCGAAGGGCCAGTTACCCGGATCGCCGTGCGCCTGCACGGCCGTCATGAGCTGCCCCGGGGCCTTCCCCTTCGGGTAATGCAGGTCCCCCAACTCGCTCGTCGGGTACAGGCGCACGCCGACGTCGGTACCCAGCACGTCGAGTCGATTGTCGTAGGCCGAAATCCCTGGATAGACAAGCACATTCACGGTCAGGCGATTCGCCACCGTCTTGAGCTCCTCGAGGCGCAGCTGCACGATGGTGGCATCGCCGCCACCCTGGCTCAGGTCCAATGGCGGAAGCGGGGCCTCCGCTTCCTGCAGTTGGTGCACGCCGAACAGCGACAGGGCATAAGTGGAGACGACAACCACAAGGATCGCGATGCCGATCGCGATGCGCGGTCGCGACCGTGGTTTGCGCGCCGGCGGCGGGGGCGTCGGCGGTGTGTCCGGGGGTGGGGGCGGGGCCTGTGTCGTCGGGGCCTCGGTGGTCGCTGCAACCCCGTCGATGACATCTGGCTCGTCTACGGCCGACACGTGGCGATGCTAGCGAATTCGCGGCGACCGCGCGCGATGACGGAAGGTCCGTCACTCGCCGTCCACCCGACGGTAACCCACTGGTCGCATTTGCTCGCTGAAGTGCGGCGCAGAGCCGGTCCCGGTTTGCTGCGCGACCGGCGCCGGGCGACCTATCCGGACGCGTGGTCCGCGACGCAGCGAAACCCGATGTGCGTCGTCGCGGTGTCCTGCGACTGCGGCGACCGTGCGGCCGGCCGGTAGCGGTGGCAGTATTCCGGCGCGCACAGGTGCGACCCGCCCTTCAACGTCTGGCTGACGCTCGGGTCCGCGGGCCCCGACGGCGCGCAACAGGCCTTCGGTGGCTGATCGAGCCGGTGGTGCGCGGAAAACTCGGTGGCGGTCCACTCCCACACGTTGCCGATCATGTCGAGCAGCCCAAAATCGTTGGGGGGGAAGGTCCCTACCGGGGAGGTGCCCACCCAGCCGAGCGCGCCGTCGTTGCGGTACGGAAACTTTCCCTGCCACGTGTTGGCCATCAGCCGACCATCGGGGTTCGCTTCCTCCCCCCAGGAGTAGGTCCATGAATTTCCGCCGCGGGCCGCATACTCCCACTCGGCCTCGGTGGGCAGCCGCCGGCCGGCCCAGCGCGCGTACGCCGCGGCGTCGGGATACGCCACCTGCACCACCGGATGATCCGCCCGGTCCGTGAGATCGCTGTCCGGTCCGAACGGATTTCGCCAGTTGGCCCCGGGCACCCAGGCCCACCACTGGCGCCAGTCACGCAGGTCGACCGGCCCCGGCGTCGGGCGGAAGACCATGGCGCCGGGCACCAGGTCCTTCGGGTCCGCCCCCGGGTAAAGCGCCGGGTCGATCGGTTGCTCGGCCACCGTGACATAGCCTGTGGCGGAGACGAATTCGGCGAACTGCGCGTTGGTCACCGGGTGCCGCTCCACCGCGAACGGCCCGACGGTCACGGTGTGGATCGGCGCCTCTTCGGGGTAGAAGCTCGTCGAGCCCATGCGGAACGATCCGCCGGGCAGGTCGACCAGCTCGGTGAGCACCCCTTCAGGGTAGGACGACCGTGCGCCGGGGCCTCAGTCCGATTGTCGGTACCAGGTGAACATGTACAGGGCCATCGCGGCGACGAGCGCCATCAGCACCCAGATCACCAGGACCTGGTCGATCCACGCGCCCGGTGGCGGAGACCCGGGCAGGAAATTGCGGATCGGGATCACGGCGAACAGCATGGCGGCGAACCACGTCACAAACGGAGGCACGAATTTCCGCCTGCCCAGGGCGATTTGGATGGCCACGGCGAACGCCAGGGTGGGCAGGGCGAACAGCACCAGGCAGATGCCCAAGTCGAAGATCAGCGGCCCCTTGGCGCGGTGCAACGTGATGATCACGTTGTCCGGGCGATCCGCCTCCTGGCTTGCCTCACCCACCCGCTGGACGCTGACGTCCCAGCCGTCCAGCGCCCCGGTGACCTCGACCCGGGCGGGGATGTACTGGCGGGCATCGCCTTGCCCGACGAGCACCTCCGCCGACAGGGTGTCGGTGCTGTAGGAGTCGAACGGCCAGTTGTTGGGATCGCCGTGGGCCTCGATCGTCGTGGCGACCTGCGCCGGCGACTTCCCCGCCGGATATTGCAGGTCGCCCAGGTCATTCGGCGGGTCCATCCGCACCGCGGTGTCGGTCTTCAGCACATCGAGGCGCTTGTCGAACATGGAATCCTCGGGAATCACGAGCACCTTTACCGTGAGGCGATTCGCGATGGTTTCCAGCTTTTCCAGACGCACCAGCACGACCGTGTCGTTGGTCGCGTTCAAGTCCGGCGGCTTGATCGGCGCCGCCGATTTGGCCAGCAAATGGACCCCGAACAGCGACAGGCCGTAGACGATGAGGAACGCGACCAGGATGCCGATCACCAACAGGGTGCGGCTTCGCCTGCGGACGGGGGGCGCCTCCGGGGGCGCCGCGGCGGGTTGCTCCGGTGGCGTTGGAGGCGGCGGAGCCGGTGGGGCTTGATGGGTCATCGGTCAGCACCTCCGTTGGGTTGCAGCAACTCGGCGGGCCATGCGCGGATTAGATCGTAGCGAACCGGTCGCGTCCGCGCGAGAAGTCATAATTTACTTCATCAATCAGGTAATTTCCGTCAACCCGCGCAACGGTTGCTCGCAACTCAGCGAAACCCCGCGGTCGGCCCAATTGCCGACCCGTTCATCCGTTGTTGGTTTGCCTGTTAATTCGGTGGCTGTAGAAGTCGAGGTGTATCCGGACACAACAGCTCGCCGTCGACGCCGGGCGCCCCCCTCGCCTGGAGGCAATCACCGTGAGGCACACGCGACCGGCCGCCGCCATCAGCTTGCTGGCGGCGGTTGCCATGGTGGGCTCGGCATGCAGCAACTCCCACGCGACCCTGGCGTATGCCGCGGGCGCCAAGGTCGACTGCGGCGGGAAACAGACCCTGATCGCCAGCGGGTCGACCGCCCAGGCGAATGCGATGACGAAGTTCATCGAGGCGTACCACCGGGCCTGCCCGGGGCAGAACCTCAACTACACCGCCAACGGGTCGGGCAGCGGCATCAGCGAATTCCTTTCGGGCAAGACCGATTTCGGCGGATCTGACACTCCCCTCGCCGAGGATCAGTACGCCGCCGCCAAACAGCGCTGCGGCGGCGCCGAGGCTTGGAACCTGCCCGTGGTGTTCGGCCCGCTGGCCATCACCTACAACCTCGGCGCCGTCGACTCCCTGGTGCTCGACGCGCCCACACTGGCGAAGATCTTCAACGGCACCATCACCCGCTGGGACGACCCGGCGCTTACCGCGTTCAACACCTCCATGCCGGCCGAGGACATCAAAGTCATCTACCGAAGCGACGCGTCCGGCACGACCGACAACTTCCAGAACTACCTGCAGTCCGCGTCCGGCGGTGCGTGGAAACAGGGCACCGGCAAGACGTTCAAGGGCGGGGTCGGCATCGGCGCCGCCGGCAACAAGGGCACCTCGGAGCTCGTGAAAACCACCGAGGGTGCGATCAGCTACAACGAGCTGTCATTCGCGCTGCAGCAAGGTCTTTACGCCGCCGAGATCAAGACCCCCGCGAGCCGCCGCTCGCTGCGCCCGGTGCGCATTGGCACCGACACCGTCGGCAAGACGATCCTGGGCGCCAAGATCACCGGCGCCGGAAACAATCTCGTGCTTGACATTTCGTCGTTCTACAACCCGGCCCAGCCGGACGTCTACCCGATTGTCCTGGCCACCTACGAGATCGTCTGCTCGAAGTACCCCAACGCCGACGATGCCAAGGCGGTCAAGGCGTTCCTGCAGGCGGCGATCGGGCCCGGCCAGGTCGAACTGGCCAGGAACGGCTACATCCCGCTGCCGCCCGACTTCCAAGCGCGGGTCTCGAGCGCCGTCGACGCGATCAGTTGGGCCGGGGCGGCGGTTGCGGAGTAGGCGTTCAGCCCTTCTTCGGTGACCTTCGGTCCCGTTGCTGCCACCAACCGGACAGGAACAGTGCCATCGCGCTGACCAGTCCGATCAGCACCCAGAGCACGACGGCCTGATCGATCCACGAACCGTACGGCGGGCTCCCCGGCAGGATGTTGCGCAACGGGACGATGGCGAACAGCATCGCGCCGTACCAAGTCACCATCGGCGGCAAGAACGAGGTCTTGCCCAACGCCACCGGAATGGCCACCCACAGCGCCAACACGGGCAAGGCGATAAGGACGAGGCAGATTCCGAGGTCGAAGATCAGCGGGCCCTTGGCGCGCTGCAGGGTGATGGTCACGTCGTCCTGGATGTCCGGGTTGGAGTCCGCCGGGTCATGGACGCGGGTGACGGTGGCGTCCCAGCCATCGAGCTTTCCGGATACCTCGACGCGCGCGGGCAACTTCTCGCGGTTCTGACCGGAACCGGTGAACACGTCGGCCGCGATGACCTCCGTCTTGTAGGTGTCGAAGGGCCAGTTACCGGGATCGCCGTGCGCCTCGATGGTGGTGCTGACCTGCGCCGGCGCTTTTCCGACCGGGTATTGCAGGTCGCCGAGGTCGTTCTCCGGATACAGGCGCACGGCCGCGTCGGTGGTGAGCACCCCGAAGTTCTTGTCGTAGAGCGAATCCTTCGGGTAGACAAGGACATTCACCGTCAAGCGGTTGGCGACGGTGTCGAGCTTCTCGAGGCGCACCTGCACGACGCTGTCCTCGGCCTCGACCTTGCTCAGGTCCGCCGCGGGCAGCGGTGGCGTCGATTTCGCCAGCAGGTGCACCGCGATCAGGGACAGGACGTAGATGACGATGAGGGCGACGATGATCCCGAACGCGATCGCAAAGCGCGGTCCACGCGACTGGGGTGGCGCCGGCGGCGGGGGTGCTTCGGTGGTCATTGGGGCATCACGGGGCCGAATGCTACCGCCCGCCGGCCCTGAAACCGCTCTTTTCAGGCGATGACGACCGCAAATTGTTGCATCACCGTGGATTTGGCCGCGTCGAAGCCGGACGCGCCCGGGGGCCGGCCGCCGGCTCAGTCGCGCGAAAACGCGAGCGCCAGTTCCCTTTCCACGTCCTCGTACGGCCTGCCCGAGAAGTCGACGGTGACCTCGGCGATGGTGCCACCGGTGAACGTGAACGGCGCCTTGTAGCGGCTCGACACCCCCGAGCCGCCGTTGCGCCCGACGGTGATCCCGGCCCCCGCCAGCCCGAACGTCCCCGGATGGGTCGCCACGTCCGCCAGGGTGCCCACCACCTCGGCGTCGACGAACAGGGTCAGGTCACCGAGCGGGGTGTGGCTGTTCTCCACCGTCCCGGTCCTCTCGTAACGAACCCCCAGCAGGTGCCGGCCCAGCGGCACCGGGCCGGACGACGATACCAGCTGCTGGCGCTCGCCGAGGAAGTTGTAGACGTAGTGCAGCCGCCCTTCCTGGACGAACAGCACGTGCCCGCCGTGCGCGCCGCCCTGCTTGAACAGCACGCCTTCGGCACCGGTGGTATCCACGGTCACGTCGGCCAGCACGGCGAACGAGCGCCCGCGGATCTCGGCGGCGGCGCCGATGCCGACGTCGGCGCAGTTGGGATAGTAGGTGTAGCTGGACCGTTCGCCGACGAGGTAGGGCCGCGAGCGCATCATCGTCTCGATGATGTTCAGGTCCGACAGCGGCAGGCCGTTGTACTTGGCGGCCTCGGAATACCACAGCGCCTTGAGCTCTTCCAGCTTCTCGGGTTGCTCGCCGGCCAGGTCGTGGCACTGGCTGCGGTCGGCCTCGATGTGGAACAGCTCCCAGCGGTCGGCGTCGAAATGCGACCACCCGGCCGGTGTGGCGGCATGGACGGTGTTGGCGAACCAGCCCTCGTGCCAGATCCCGCGGGTGCCCAGCATGGTGTAGAACTGGGTCCGTTTGCCGGTGTCGGCACCCGGATCCGCAAGGGCCACTTTGAAGCTCACGCCGTCCAAGGGTTTCTGCGTGATCCCCTTGACCTGCTCTGGGGGCGTCATGCCCAGCAGGTCGTAGACGGTCGGGGTGATGTCGCAGACATTGACGTAGTTGTCGCGGACCTCGCCGTGTGCGGCAATTCCGTTGGGCCACGAGACGATTGCCGTGTCGGCGATGCCGCCCTCGTGGGAGGCGTAGCGCTTGTACAGCTTGTACGGCGTGTTGAAGGCCATCGCCCACCCGATCGGGTAGTGGTTGTAGGTCTCCGGGCCGCCCAGGTGGTCGAACAGCTTCATGCTCTCCTCGACGGTGTCGATGTAGCCGTTGAAGAACTTGCCCTCGTTGACCGAGCCGTTGGGGCCGCCCTCGCCGCTGGCGCCGTTGTCGGAGATCACCACGATGATGGTGTCGTCCAGCTGGCCGGACTCCTCGAGGTAGTCCAGGATGCGGCCGATCTGGGCGTCGGTGTAGCTGAGGAAGCCGGCGAACACCTCGGCCATGCGGCAGAACAGCTTCTTTTCTTCCTCGTTCAGCGAATCCCAGGGCCGCACGGTGTCCTGCAGCGGCCACGGCTCACCGTTGGGCCCCTTCACGTCGGCGTACGGGTTCACCGGCGACAGCTCGGTGTCCTGCGGAACGATGCCCATCGCCTTCTGGTTTTCCAGCACGATCTCGCGGTAGCGCTCGTAGCCCATGTCGAACCGGCCCGCGTAGCGGTCCGCCCACTCCTTGAAGACGTGGTGCGGGGCGTGGCCCGCGCCGGGGCACACATAGCTGAACCACGGCTTGTCCGGGGCGATCACCTTGGCGTCGCGGATGAACTCGATGGTCTTGTCCGCGATGTCCTTCGACAGGTGATAGCCGTCTTCCGGGGTGGCGGGCGGGTTGACCGGGTGGTTGTCGTACACCAGGTCCGGATACCACTGATCGGTCTCGCCGCCCATGAACCCGTAGAACCGCTCGAATCCGCGGGAGGTGGGCCAATGCCGTTTCGTCGACGCCAGGTTCGACTCTTCCAGCGGCGTGAGGTGCCATTTCCCGACGCAGTAGGTGTTGTAGCCGCGCTCGGCCAACACCTCGGAGATCAGCGCGGTGTCGGCGGGGATCCGTCCGTTGCAGTTGGGGAACCCGTCGGTGAACTCCTCGATGGTGGCCATGCCGACGGTGGTCGCGTTGCGCCCGGTCAGCAGGGACGCTCGCGTCGGCGAGCACAGCGCGGTGGTGTGGAACTGCGACAACCGCACGCCGCGCTCGGCGATCCGCGTCATCGCGGGCATCTCGACCAGGCCGCCGAAGCAGTCCCAGGTGGCGATCCCGGTGTCATCCCAGACGAGGTAGAGGATGTTCGGCGAGTTCTCCGGCGCCGCCGGTGCCGCGTACGGCCCCCAGTCCGGCTCCGAGTCGCGGATATCCAGCTCGATCTTGCCCTGAAACTCGGTCGACCCCGTCATTGCTGCCAGCCTCACTCTTGTTGGTGGACCCCGTTACACGCGTGGCGTGGAGACTACACCGGGCGGGTGAGAGCAAGGTGTGAATCTCAGGTTCGCCAGCAGACGCAAAAGCCCCCGACACGCCGAGCGCGCGGGGGCTTTTGTGTCTGCTCGCCGCAAACCTGTTCGCCGACTACTTGGCCTTCTCGAGGATCTCGACGAGCCGCCAGCGCTTGGTCGCCGACATCGGGCGCGTCTCCATCAGCGAGACGCGGTCGCCGATGCCGGCGGTGCTGTTCTCGTCGTGCGCCTTGACCTTCTTGGTGGTCCGGATGATCTTGCCGTACAACGGGTGACGCATGCGGTCTTCCAGCTCGACCACGATGGTCTTCTGCATCTTGTCGCTGACCACGTAGCCGATGCGCACCTTGCGCCGGCCGCGCGACTTCGGGTTGGCCGGAGTGTGCTTGGGGCCCTTGTCCTTCGCCGCGGCGTCGGTGGAAGCGGCCTTCTTGGGGGCAGCCTTTGCGGGCGCCTTCTTAGCTTCTGCCATCACGAATCCTTATTTTCCGTCGGTGCCGTCGGGTCCGCTGGCCAGGCCCAGTTCCCGTTCGCGCAGCACGGTGTAGACGCGCGCGATTTCCTGACGCACGGTGCGGAGCCGGCGGTTGTTGTTGAGCTGTCCGGTCGCCATCTGGAAGCGCAGGTTGAACAGCTCCTCCTTGGATTCGCGCAGGCGATCGGTGAGCTCTTCGTCGGTGAGCTCGCGCAGTTCGCCCGGCGAAATGCCCAGTGCCATCAGAACTGATCCTCTCGGGTCACGATGCGTGCCTTGATCGGCAGCTTGTGGATTGCGCGGGTGAGCGCGGCGCGGGCCGTCTGCTCGTTGGGGTAGCTGAGCTCGAACAGCACCCGGCCCGGCTTGACGTTGACGACCCACCACTCCGGGGAGCCCTTACCCGAACCCATCCGGGTCTCGGCGGGCTTCTTGGTCAGCGGGCGGTCGGGGAAGACGTTGATCCACACCTTGCCGCCACGCTTGATGTGCCGGTTGATCGCGATACGAGCCGACTCGATCTGGCGGTTGGTCACGTACGCGTGCTCGAGCGCCTGGATGCCGTAGTCACCGAAGTTCACCTGCGTGCCGCCGCTGGCGATGCCGCGCTGGCGCGGGTGGTGTTGCTTGCGGTGCTTAACCTTGCGGGGAATCAACATGATTCAGCTCTCCGTACTCTGCGGTTCGGGGGCCGGCGCGGCCTCGACCGGGGCCGCCGCGGCCTGATCCTCGGCACCCGCGGCCCGGCCGGCCTCGGTGCTGGTCGCCGTGGTGCCCGACGCCCCGCTGCGCCGCGGACGCGCGCCCGACGGCCGCTCACGACGGGGACGGTCGGCGCCCGCCGGTGCGGCGGCGGTCAATTCGCGCTTGCCGCCGACGATGTCGCCCTTGTAGATCCACACCTTCACGCCGATGCGGCCGAAGGTGGTCTTGGCCTCGTACAGGCCGTAGTCGATGTCGGCGCGCAGCGTGTGCAGCGGCACCCGGCCCTCGCGGTAGAACTCCGAGCGGCTCATCTCCGCGCCGCCGAGGCGGCCCGAGCACTGCACCCGGATGCCCTTGACGTTCGGTTGCCGCATCGCCGACTGGATGGCCTTGCGCATCGCGCGGCGGAAGGCGACCCGGTTGCTCAGCTGCTCCGCGACGCCCTGCGCCACCAATTGTGCCTGCGATTCGGGGTTTTTGACCTCGAGGATGTTGAGCTGGACCTGCTTGCCGGTCAGCTTCTCCAGGTCGGCCCGGATCCGGTCGGCCTCGGTGCCGCGGCGGCCGATGACGATCCCGGGGCGCGCGGTGTGGATGTCGACCCGGACCCGGTCGCGGGTCCGCTCGATCTCCACGTCGGCGATGCCGGCGCGCTCCAGGCCGGTGGACAGCAGCCGGCGGATCGCCACGTCTTCCTTGACGTAGTCGGCGTACTGCTTGTCGGCGTACCAGCGGGACTTCCAGTCGGTGGTGATGCCGAGCCGGAAGCCGTGCGGATTGATCTTCTGGCCCACTAGTCTGAGCCTCCCTTCGTTTCCGAAGCCTCAGAAGTAGTAGGGGTTTGAGCCTTTTTGGCCGGAGCCTTCTTGGCGGCCGGCGCCTTCTTGGCGGGAGCCTTCTTGGCGGGGGCCTTCTTCGCCGGCGCCTTCGCGGCCGCCTTGCTGGCCTCGGCGCGACGGGCCCGGGTGGACTTCGCCGAACGCTCGCCGGAGGCCGGCCGGCTTTCCACCACGACCGTGATGTGGCTGGTGCGCCGGCGAATCCGGAACGCGCGGCCCTGGGCGCGCGGACGGATGCGCTTGGCGGTCGGGCCCTCGTCGGCGTACACGGTGGCGACCACCAACGTGGCGGGGTCCAAGCCGTTGTTGTTTTGCGCGTTGGCCGCGGCGCTGGCGATCACCTTGGCCACCGGCTCGCTGGCGGCCTGCGGCGCCCAGCGCAGGATGTCGAGCGCGTCTTCAACCGACTTGCCACGCACCAGGTCGATCACCCGGCGCGCCTTGGTCGGCGACACCCGCACGAACCGTGCCTTGGCGACGGCCGACGGATATTCAGTCGTCGTGGTGCTCATCGGCGCTTGGCCTTTCGGTCGTCCTTGATGTGGCCCTTGAAGGTGCGCGTCGGGGCGAACTCGCCCAGCTTGTGGCCCACCATCGCCTCGGTGACGAACACCGGGACGTGCTTGCGCCCGTCGTGCACGGCGAAGGTGTGGCCGATGAAGTCCGGGATGATCGTCGAACGACGCGACCAGGTCTTGATGACCTGCTTGCTGTTCTTCTCGTTCTGCACGTCCACCTTCTTGAGCAGGTGGTCGTCGACGAACGGTCCCTTTTTCAGGCTGCGAGGCATGTCTTGCTACTCCTGTTACCGCGAGTGCTTCTTGCCGGTGCGCCGGCGTCGGACGATGAGCTTGTTGCTCTGCTTGTTCGGGTGGCGGGTGCGGCCCTCGGGCTTGCCCCACGGGCTGACCGGGTGCCGGCCGCCGGAGGTCTTACCCTCACCGCCGCCGTGCGGGTGGTCCACCGGGTTCATCACGACACCACGGACCGACGGGCGCTTGCCCTTCCACCGCATCCGACCGGCCTTGCCCCAGTTGATGTTTGCCTGCTCGGCGTTGCCCACCTCGCCGACGGTGGCGCGGCAGCGCACGTCGACGCGGCGGATCTCGCCGCTGGGCATGCGCAGCGACGCGTAGGTGCCCTCCTTGCCGAGCAGCTGGATGCTCGACCCGGCCGAGCGCGCGAGCTTGGCGCCGCCGCCCGGGCGCAGCTCCACGGCGTGCACCAAGGTACCGGCCGGGATGTTGCGCAGCGGCAGGTTGTTGCCGGGCTTGATGTCGGCGTTGGGGCCCGACTCCACCACGTCGCCCTGCGAGAGCCCAAGCGGGGCAATGATGTAGCGCTTCTCGCCGTCGAGGAAGTGCAGCAGCGCGATGTTGGCCGTGCGGTTCGGGTCGTACTCGATGTGCGCGACCTTCGCGTTGACGCCGTCCTTGTCGTTACGACGGAAGTCGATCACCCGGTAGGCGCGCTTGTGGCCACCACCCTTGTGGCGGGTGGTGATCCGGCCGTGCGCGTTGCGGCCACCGTGACCGTGCAACGGGCGCACCAACGACTTCTCCGGCTCCGAGCGGGTGATCTCGGCGAAGTCGGACACGCTGGCGCCGCGGCGACCCGGGGTCGTCGGCTTGTACTTACGAATTGCCATGTCTAATCAGTTCTTTCTAGCTCGGTGCGCCGAAGAGGTCGATCGGCTTGCTGCCCGGGGCCAGGGTGACGATGGCGCGCTTGGTGCCCTTGCGCTTGCCGTAGCCGGTCCGGGTGCGCTTGCGCTTGCCCTGCCGGTTCGCGGTGTTCACCGACGCGACCTTGACGGAGAAGATCTTCTCGATGGCGATCTTGATCTGCGTCTTGTTCGAGTCGGGGTGCACCACGAACGTGTACACGTTGTCGTCCAGCAGCGAATAGGACTTCTCGGAGATGACCGGCGCCAGGATGATGTCGCGGGGGTCAGCGATGGTCGCCATCAGGCCGAAACCTCCTCGGCAGAGCTGGTGTTGGCGGCAGTGTTAGCCGCGATGTAGGCGTTGAGGGCCTCGACGCTGAACACCACGTCATCGGAGCGCAGCACGTCGTAGGTGTTGAGCTGGTCGGGCGCCAGCACATGCACGCCGGGCAGGTTGCGCACGCTCTTGGCACCGGTCTCGTCGGCGCGGCCGATGACCAGCAGCAGCCGCTTGCGATCGGACAGCGTGTCCAGAAATGCCTTGGCGCTCTTGGTCGACGGGGTCTGGCCCGCGACCAACTCGGTGATCGCGTGGATGCGTCCGTTGCGCGCGCGGTCGGACAGCGCCCCGCGCAACGCCGCGGCGATCATCTTCTTGGGCGTCCGCTGGCTGTAGTCGCGCGGCTTCGGGCCGTGCACCGTGCCACCGCCGGTGAACTGCGGGGCCCGCGTCGAACCCTGCCGCGCGCGTCCGGTGCCCTTCTGCCGGTAGGGCTTGCGGCCACCGCCGCTCACCTCGCCGCGCGTCTTGGTCGAGTGCGTGCCCTGGCGGGCGGCGGCCCGTTGCGCGGTGACCACCTGGTGCATCAGCGCGATATTGGCCGGGGCGTCGAACAATTCGGCGGGCAGCTCGACGGAGCCGTCGACCTTGCCGTCCGGCGTCTTGACGTCAATCTTGAGTGCCATCAGTTCTCACCTCGTTTGATCGCGCTGCGAACCATCACGAGTCCGCCGGTGCGGCCGGGGACCGCACCCTTGATCAACAGCACGCCGTTCTCGGCATCGACCTTGTGCACCAACAGGTTCTGCACGGTCACCCGGTCGTTGCCCATCCGGCCGGCCATCCGGGTGCCCTTGAACACCCGGGCGGGGGTGGCGCAGCCGCCGATGGAACCCGGGCGGCGGTGCACCGCCTGGGCGCCGTGGCTGGCGCCCTGGCCGCGGAAGCCGTGCCGCTTCATGGTGCCGGCGAAGCCCTTGCCCTTGGAGGTGCCGGTCACGTCGACGTAGGCGCCGTCGGCGAAGATCTCCGCCGTCAGCTCCTGGCCGACCTCGTATTCGGCGGCGGCGTCGGGGTTGTCCAGCCGCAGCTCGGCCAGGAAGCGGCGCGGGTTGACGCCCGCCGCCGTGTACTGACCGGTGACCGGCTTGTTGACCTTGCGCGGGCTGATCTCGCCGTACGCCAGCTGCACGGCGCTGTAGCCGTCGCGCTCCGGCGTGCGGATGCGGGTCACCACGTTGGGACCGGCCTTGACCACCGTCACCGGCACGACCCGGTTGTTCTCGTCGAACACCTGCGTCATGCCCAGCTTGGTACCCAGAATGCCTTTTCGTGCCATGAGTCGTCGATCTCCTACTGGATGTTGACGTCGACACTGGCCGGCAGGTCGATGCGCATCAGCGCGTCGACCGTCTTCGGCGTCGGATCGAGGATGTCAATCAACCGCTTGTGCGTGCGCATCTCGAAGTGCTCCCGCGAGTCCTTGTACTTGTGCGGGGAGCGGATGACGCAATACACGTTCTTCTCGGTCGGCAGCGGCACCGGCCCTACGACGCTGGCACCCGTGCGGACGACGGTCTCGACGATCTTGCGCGCCGATGCGTCGATGGCCTCATGGTCGTAGGCCTTAAGCCTGATGCGGATCTTCTGTCCCGCCACGCTTTCTCCTACCCTCACTCCTCTTAAGCCCGTGTCCCGGGCTGGTGCCCCCGGCGCGCGGATCGGCCCAACCTTGGGCCGGTCGAGCGTCGCGCCGGATACTGCGCCGCTGTTTACCTGTCGTGGTCCACCGGCCCCCGCGGTCGGGCGTGTCACCCTTACGCAGCCTCGTGCGCGGCCGAAATTGGTCGCATTCCGAGGTTGGGACCGGACGCGCCCGGTTGGGCGCTGGTCGTATGCCCGGCCAGGCAGAACCCGGCGCAAGGCAACCTGAACAGTATGCCTCAGATCATGGGTTTGGCCAAATCCCGGGCAAACCTCGCCGGGACTCAGGCACCGGCCGATTCGGTGGTCGCCGCGTCGGCCCTCTGCTGGGCCCGCTGCACGTGCAGGAAACCGTCGACGGCGGCGCGCGCGCACTCGCGGTAGTCGAAGTCGGGCAGGGTCGACAGGCGTCCGAGCATCAGCGGGCCGATCAGCAGCGCGATGGCGCGCGACCGGTCGACCTCACCCAGTTCGGCGGCGGCCTCGGGGCTGTCGAAAACCGCGTCGAACGGCGCGGCGTACTGCTGCGCGATGCGTTCCCGCAACGTGCATATCGACGCGCTGTCGGCGGTGCCGACCTGGTGGGGTTCCGGCAACTTGTCCAGGTCGCGGCCTAATGAGAGCCACGACATGGCCGTCAGCAGGGCCGGCGCCTGCGCCACGGCCTCGGCGTGGGCAAGGACCAACCCGATCAGGCGATCGCGCAGGGAGCCGTCGGCAGGCGGCATCGGCGGCGGCGGTATCAGGCTGTTGAATGCCGCTGCCAGCAAATCATTTCCGCTCGGGAAGTGGCGATACAGGGTCGCCCTGGCTACATTGGCGCTACGAGTGACCGCATCGACGGTCACCGCGCTGGGACCCCCCGAACGCAGCAGCGCAGCGGCGGCCTCGAGCAAACGGGCCCTGGACCGCGCTGGGCGGGGGTCGGTACTTCCGCCGGTAATTGTGAGCTACCTCCCGGTTTGGGACCAAGACTATCGGTTTACCTACAAGACCAAGAGTCTCGAAAATCTCGCTACGCCCCCGTTAGGAGGCGCTCCATATGATCGAAACGCTGGTACGGCCTGATCAGCGTAATGAGGCAAGGCGCATCGGGGGTAGTCCCCGCGCCCGAACTTGGACCCTGACCGTCGCCTGCATGGGCGTGGGGCTGGTCGTCGCGTCGATGACGGCGCTGAACACCGCGCTGGGCGACCTTGCGGTCGCCACCTCGGCGACGCAGTCCCAGCTGACCTGGGTCGTCGACGGTTACACGGTGGCGCTGGCCTGCTTGTTGCTGCCCGCCGGCGCGATCGGCGACCGCTACGGCAGGCGGGGCGCGTTGCTCGTCGGTTTGCTCGTCTTCGCCCTGGGTTCGGCGGCGCCGGCGCTGTTGCACAGCCCGCTGCAGATCATCGCGGGACGGGCGGTCGCCGGCGTCGGCGCCGCGTTCGTGATGCCCGCGACGCTGTCGCTGCTGACGGTGGCCTACCCGAAGGAGGACCGCATCAAGGCCGTTGGGATCTGGGCCGGGACGGCCGGTTCGGGCGGGGTGCTGGGCATGTTCGGATCCGGCCTGCTGCTGCGCTTTTGGGACTGGCACGCGATCTTCTGGTCGTTGGGCGCCGCCGCGCTGGCGATTTTCGCGCTGGCGTGCACCGTCGCGTCGTCGCGGGAAGCCAACGCGCCCCGGGTCGATTCGCTGGGCGCGATGCTGATCGGCGCGGCCGTCGCGATCGCGGTGGCCGCGATCCTGGAGGCGCCCGACCGCGGCTGGAGCGATCCCCTGATCTGGGGCGGGCTGGTCGCCGGGGCGATCATCGCGGCCGTGTTCGGCGTCGTCGAATTCCGGACCCGCCATCCCCTGCTCGACGTGCGACTGTTCGGCGATCCGAGTTTCGCCACCGGCGTGGCGACGATCGTCGTCCTGTTCGGCGCGACGTTCGGCTTCTTCTACCTGGGCATGCAGTACGTGCAGCAGATCATGGGCTACTCCCCGCTGATGACGGCGGTCGCATTCGGTCCGTTCATGGTGCCGCTGGGCCTTTTCTCGGCGCTGTCGTTTTGGTATGTGCCGAAGTTCGGGCTGCGGCTGGTGCTATTCGTGGGCACGTTGACGATGGCGGTCGGCTTTCTGTGCATGCAGACGCTCGACCTGCATTCGAGTTTCCTCGACATGGCGTGGCCGACGCTGATCCTGAGCACCGGCATCGGATTCTGCACCGCGCCTACGACTTCGGCGATCATGGGCGCGGTGCCGGACGAAAAGCAGGGGGTCGCGTCCGCGGTCAACGACACGTCGCGCGAGATGGGCGGCGCGCTGGGGATCGCCGTCGCCGGCTCGATACTGGCTGGCCGCTACTCCCACGAGCTGGCGCCCAGGTTGGCGGGGTTCCCCGCCCCGGTGCGCGGCCCGGCGACCGACTCGCTCGCCAAGGCGGTCGAGGTGGCCGGGAAGCTGGGGCCGCAGGGGGGCCAGCTGGCCGAGGTCAGCAAAGCGGCGTTCATGACGGCGATGCACGCCTCGACGACGGTCCTGGCCGTGATCGTCACCATCGCCGCGGTCCTGATCGGCCTGTGGGCTCCCGGCCGCGACGGGCGGCAGCTGAAGGTCGTGCGCCGGTTCGTCTCCGGGGCGCGCCCCGGCGTCGGGCGGCATCGAGAACCGTCCCGCTGACACCCAATGTCGCTGCCGGAGAACGACACCGGCTGACCGGTGGTTGCTGATCGGGTCCGCTCGACCTCGATTTTTCCTCCGCCATAAACCGGGCCGGCTCAGATACTTGCGAACGTCCGCTCGTCGTGGTATTTGAAAATATATATCGACAGGTGCAGGTCATCTCGCGGGTTGAGGTGGGTGTGGTGTTGATGGGTATCGACTCGTTCAGCAAACAGGCGCCGGTTTTACGGGAGCGATCGCCTCCGGGAAACCGTGCGCGGATCGCGGATCGCTGAAGGGAGGTGATATTCGACATCGGGACGTCGTGCCGTCCACGAACATTGCGACGCAGAGTTCGCGCCTGACGGGAAGTCAGCCGCGCGCCCGCCACTTGTCGTGGCCATCTACGTGGGCAGCATGAATGTCACCGCATTTTCGGGGCGGGTCACGCTGCGGCGTGGCCCGCCCCACTGAATGCATGGCGAAGATCCGGCGAAAACGCCTCGGGAGACCCCGGGTGGGCGATAGTGTGCGCTGAAGCGGTGTCCGTGATGGGGAGGCGGACGACGTCGAGACAGGCGGGGGAGCCGAATGTCGTATGTGTTCGCAGCGCCCGAGTATGTGGCCAATGCCGCAATGGATTTGGCCAACATCGGTTCGGCGATCAGCGATGCAAACTCGGCTGCCTCAGGCCCGGTATCCAGCGTGCTGCCCGCGGGTGCCGACGAGGTGTCGGCCAACATCGCGAGCCTGTTCGACGCGCACGCCCAGGTCTATCAGGCGCTCAGCGCCGCGGCGCAGGCCTTCCACACCCAGTTCGTTCAGCTGATGAGCGCCGGCGCCGAGCAGTACGCCCTCACCGAGGCGGCGAACGCCTCGCCCCTGCAGACCGTGCAGAACATGGTGACGGGCAATGTCCCCGGCCAGGCGCTGTCGGGCGCGCAACCGCTGGCGACCGCCGCGGCGTCGGCAGGCTCCGCGGCGGCGGGGGTGCCTGCGGCAGCGGCCGGCGTCTCCGGTGGTGCGGCGCCGGCGGCACCGGCAGCTCCCTTGGCGACGGCGGTCACGCCGGCCGCCGCGGTCACGCCGGCTCCCGCGGCACCGGTTGCCCTGGCGCCGACCGGCACGCCACTCGCGGCGGCGCCGGTGGCCGCGCCGCTTGCGCCGGCCGGGGCGCCGGCCGCCGCCGTGCCGGCGCAGGTCGCCGCTCCGACACCCGTTAGCGCGCCGGTGGCGGCGGCGCCGGTCGAAGCGCCCGCGTTCTCCCCGGCGACGGCGGCGCAGGCGATGCCGATCGGTACGCCGTTGACGGCGGCGCCCGCGACGACACCGAACTATTCCCCCGCGACACCCGCCTACTCCCCGGCTTCCGCGGCCGCCTCCCATGAGGAGCAATCGGCGCCGATCGGCGTGCCGATTGAGATGCAGCCCTAGGCGACGAATTCCGCGGCCCGATGGCCCAGCATTACGATGGTCGCGTGCGGCCCACGGCTGGTGATCGCGGGCAGGATGGAACCGTCTATGACCCAAAGGTTTTCGATGCCGTAGACGCGGCAGCGCGGATCGACGACGGTGCCCATCGGCGCGGTGCCGCACAGGTGCTGCGACGTCGACCACACCGGTGACCCGACAGACGTTGCGGCACCGGCCAGTTCGCGGGCCAGGTCGCTGCCCCGGCGCAGCGCCGCGACGTCCTCGGGCGCGCTGTCATAGCGGTGCTCGATGTGCGGCGGCACGTCGGGATCCGGCGAGACAAGCGTGATGCGCCCGCGCGCCCGCGGCCGCATCAGCGCCACCCCGATGTGCGGCCAGTCGGGGTGTCCGGCGGTGCCGTCGCCGGTCATCGCGACGTCGTGCAGCGATCACCCCGAATGGGTGTTGCCGACGAACTGGGCCGTGGCTCCCGGCCGGCCCGTGGTG
>NZ_LZKE01000102.1:0-31943 GCF_001672675.1 Mycobacterium sp. E2327 | reverse complement strand
CGACGATCGCCTTGGCGAACGCGTCCAATTCGTCGTGCGGGACGTAGTGGTCGGCGAATCCCATGGCGATGGCGTCGGCTGCGGAGAACGGCGCCCCGGTCAGCGCGGCGTGCAGCCCCAGCCCACCCGGCGCCCGGGACAACAGGAACGCCCCGCCGACGTCGGGAACGAACCCGATGCCCACCTCCGGCATTGCCACCTTTGAGGTTTCGGTCACCACGCGGACGCTGCCGTGCGCGCTGACCCCCACGCCGCCGCCCATCACGATGCCGTCCATCAATGACACGTACGGCTTGGCGAAGCGCCCGATCTGGCCGTCGAGCAGATATTCGTCGCGCCAGAACTTCCGGACCTCGACGCCATCGCCATGGGATTCGCCGACCACTACGTCCCGCACGACGAATTGGACGCGTTCGCCAAGGCGATCGTCGAGGACGGCGTCGAGGGTGCGCTGGCCGCGCATGCCGTCGAACCACCACCGAGCGAGCTTGTCGCCCAACGCGATTGGATCGACCCGTGCTTCGCGGGCGACACGGTGGAAGAAATCCTCGCGGCCCTGCGCAGCCATGGCGGCCCGGCGATCGAAGCCGCCGACCTGATCGCCACCCGCTCCCCCATCGCCGTGTCCGTGGCGCTGCAGGCGGTACGTCGCGCCGCCAAATTGAACACCCTGGAAGACGTTCTGGTGCAGGACTATCGGGTGTCGAGCGCCGCGGCCCGCTCCCACGACCTGGTGGAGGGCATCCGCGCGCAGATCATCGACAAGGATCGCAATCCCAAATGGTCCCCGGCGACGCTGGCCGAGGTCACCGCGGCCGACGTGGACGCGTATTTCGCGCCGGTCGACGACGACTTGAAATTCTAGAAAGGCGGTTGGCGTGACAGAGAACTACGAGACCATCCTCGTCGAGCGCGATGCGCGGGTCGGGATCATCACGCTGAACCGGCCGCAGGCGCTCAACGCCCTCAACAGCCAGGTGATGGCCGAAGTCACCAGCGCGGCAACCGAATTGGACGAAGATCCCGGAATCGGCGCGATCATCATCACCGGTTCGGCCAAGGCGTTCGCGGCCGGCGCCGACATCAAGGAAATGTCCGCCCTGACCTTCGCCGACGCGTTCGGCGCCGACTTCTTCGCCGGCTGGGGCAAACTCGCCGCGGTCCGCACCCCGACCATCGCCGCGGTGGCCGGACACGCGCTGGGCGGCGGCTGCGAGCTCGCGATGATGTGCGACCTGCTGATCGCCGCCGACACGGCGAAGTTCGGCCAACCGGAGATCAAACTCGGTGTGCTGCCGGGCATGGGCGGTTCGCAGCGGCTGACCCGCGCCATCGGCAAGGCCAAGGCCATGGACCTCATCCTGACCGGGCGCACCATCGACGCCGTCGAAGCCGAACGGAGCGGCTTGGTTTCGCGGGTGGTGCCGGCCGACGACCTGCTGACCGAGGCCAAGGCGGTTGCCACCACCATTTCGCAGATGTCGCGCTCGGCGGCGCGGATGGCCAAGGAAGCCGTCAACCGCGCCTTCGAATCCACCCTGTCTGAGGGACTTCTCTACGAGCGCAGGCTGTTTCATTCGACGTTCGCGACCGAGGACCAGTCGGAGGGGATGGCGGCATTCATCGAGAAGCGGCCCCCCAACTTCACCCACCGATAGGACGCTTCGATGAGCGACCCGGGTCCCGCGACAACCGCCCCCGACGACGAAGCGGTGCGCGAAGCCGCGCCGGAAGCCGCTGAGGCACCCCACAAGCACGAGGCGCATCCGCATGAAAAGCCTTGGTGGGTGCGCCACTACACCTTCATGGGCACCGCGGTCGGCCTGGTTTTCATCTGGTTCTCGATGACACCGTCGCTGCTGCCCCGCGGCGCGGTGTTTCAGGGCCTCGTGAGCGGGTTCTCCGGTGCCATCGGCTACGGGCTGGGGGTCTTCGCCGTCTGGCTGGTCCGTTACATGCGCACCCGGAACTACAGCCCGCCGCCGCCGCGCTGGGCATGGAAGGTGCTGATCCCGGTGGGGCTGGCCGGCATGGTCGTGATGGCCATCCGGTTCCACGTCTGGCAGGACCGCGTGCGCGACCTGATGGGCGTCGCGCACCTGAAGTGGTACGACTACCCCATTGCCGCGGTGCTGTCGATCGTGGTGCTGTTCACGCTCGTCGAAATCGGCCAATTCATCCGGTGGCTGATCAGTTTCCTGGTCGGGCAGCTGGACCGGATCGCACCGTTTCGCCTCTCGGTGACCATCGTCGTGGTCGCGCTGGTGGTGCTGAGCATCACCCTGATGAACGGCGTCGTGCTGAAGTTCGCCATGCGGACGATGAACAACACCTTCGCGTCGGCCAACAACGAGGAGAGCCCCGACACCGCACCACCCAAAACGCCGTTGCGGTCCGGTGGCCCGCAGTCGCTGGTGTCGTGGGAGTCGCTCGGCCGGGAGGGCCGCGTCTTCATCGAGGGCGGCCCGCGGGTCGACGAGCTGAGCACGTTCAACGGATCCCCGGCCATGCAGCCGATTCGCGCCTACGCCGGGCTGAACTCCGCGGACGGCATCACCGCGACCGCCGAACTCGCGGCGCGCGAGTTGCAGCGCACTGGTGGGCTGCAGCGCGCCGTCGTCGCGGTCGCGACGACCACCGGCACCGGCTGGATCAACGAGGCGGAGGCCTCGACGCTGGAGTACATGTACAACGGCAACACCGCGATCGTCAGCATGCAGTACTCGTTCCTGCCGAGCTGGCTTTCGTTTCTGGTGGACAAGGAAAACGCCCGCCACGCCGGCCAGGCGCTGTTCGAGGCCGTCGACCGGCTGATCCGCCAGATGCCGGAAGCGCAGCGACCCAAGCTCGTCGTGTTCGGCGAAAGCCTGGGATCGTTCGGGGGCGAGGCGCCGTTCATGAGCCTCAACAACGTGCTGGCCCGCACCGACGGCGCGCTGTTCAGCGGGCCGACGTTCAACAACACCATCTGGACGGACCTGACCTCGACGCGCGACGCCGGCTCCCCGGAGTGGCTGCCGATCTACAACGACGGCAAGAACGTCCGATTCGTTGCTCGCGCAAGCGATCTCGGCCGTCCCGACGCCGCATGGGACCACCCGCGGGTGGTCTATCTGCAGCACGCCTCCGACCCGATCGCCTGGTGGACCCCGGATCTACTGTTCGCCAAGCCGGACTGGCTGCGCGAGAAACGCGGCTACGACGTGCTGCCGGAGACCTACTGGATCCCGGTGGTCACGTTCCTGCAGGTCTCGGCCGACATGGCGGTCGCGGTCGACGTGCCGGACGGGCATGGGCACCACTACGTCGCCGACGTGGCCAACGGCTGGGCCGCGGTGCTGTCGCCGCCCGGCTGGACGCCGGAGAAGACGGAAAAACTCCGGCCGCTGCTGCACTCCAACGGCTAGCGGCGATCGCAAGCGCGCGTTGGGGGCACCTCCCGCTTGCGGGGGACCGGGCGCGGCGGGTCGCCGCCATCGGCTAGAGCCAACGTCGAACGGTTCTGCCAGCGTTCGCCAGCGTGTCGGGGCCCGAATCACCGAGCAGCTGGTCCAGCACACCGGAACCGGCCAGCGCGTGGTAGCCGCCGATGACGTCGGTGGCGCGGAGCAGGCCGATATCCAGCAGCGCGGCCGCCGCCAGGCTGGACGTGTAGCCCTCGGAGCACACGATCACCCACTCGACGTCGTCGTCGACGGCCTCCGGGAGCCGGGCATCGCTGGTCGGGTCGCAGCGCCACTCCAGGACGTTGCGCTCGATCACCAGCGCGCCCGGTATCTCGCCCTCGCGGAATCGCTGGGCCTGGGGCCGGATGTCGACCAGCACGGCCCCGCGCCGCAGCGCCTCGGGCACCTCGACGGCGCGAAGGCGGCGAAACCGGCGCCGGGCCGATCTCAGGACGACGTCGATGCGACTCATCAGGGTCCCTCCGGTTGGTCGGTCAGTTCGGTGCGCTGGCGGCGCAGCCGGTTGCGCTCGGAGACTTCGTAATACGACATCGCCGTCAGCGGCGGCGAGTAGGCGTGCACGCTCAGCGTCGGCTGCACCTTGAAGGTGTCCACCGGCTCCGGGACTGGCCTGGGCGCCCACACCACGTCGTGCACCCAGCCGAGCGGGAAGCCGGCCTGATCACCTGCGTCGAGCCGGCGTCTGCGCAAGCCCCTTCCGTCCCAACGGAATTCGTTGAGTGATCCGGACACCACGGTCAGCGCGCCCAGCGACCCGCCGTGGTCGTGCAGCTCGGTGGGATGACCGGGAACCCAGCTGATCAGCCAAACGTCCAGCTCGTCGTCGCCGTGGATGCGGGTGAACCAGCGCTTGGACTCCGGTATCCCGCCCTTGGGCAGCAGGTGGTCGCAGCGCCCGCTGAGAACCTGGTCGGCGGCTTGGTCGGTGGCATGCAGCAGGTCGGGCACCCGCAGCCGGGTGGGTCCCGAGGACGGCGACGAGACGGTCAGGGGGCGAAGCGCACCGGAGGCGACAGCACGCGTCGCAACGGGAACAGACATTGGGGAGCTCCAGGGTGAACGGATCGGGCAAGCGGCGGCGGGTCAGGGCCGACAACACTCGCAAAATCCGAAGCGCTCCGTCACGGCAGCCAGTGTTGCATAGATTGGGAAGGTGCGTTGGTGCGGTCGTTCCCCCGGACAACGGGGTGCGGTGCTCATCGCGGCGTTGTTGGTGGCGGTCACGGGCTGCTCGCAGGGCGCGCCCAACGGCGGGGTCGCCGTGCCGTCGGCACGGCCGTCGGGCATCCCGGGCGGTCCCGCGTCGCCGCCGCCCGGCGCGGTCGGCCTCTCGCCGGGCGGGGTGACGACCAGGGTCGATGTGCCCGCGGACTCGACCGAGGAGGAGTATTTCCAGGCCTGCCACGCCGCGAAGGTCTGGATGGAGGCCCAGCCCAAGACGGATGGGTCGCTGTTCGAGCCGTACCTGCGGATGGTCCAGGCCTCGCAATCGGGCACGGCCGGCACCTGGAACGCCCGGTGGGCAGACCTGACACCGGCCCGACAGGCGGCCGTGATCACCGCCGCCCGCGCGGCCGCCAACGACGAATGCGGGTAGCGTTCCGCGCCCACCGCCAATTGTGATCACGGGTACAAAAACTGCCTCCCCGGCCGCCGAGGGGGCCTCGGTCGAGCAAAATGAACGCATGCCCGGCGGACGTGGCGGAACGGTGGCGCGTCGATCTTCACCGACCCGGGTGGCGCTGGCGCTGGGCAGCGGCGGCGCCCGCGGTTACGCCCACATCGGGGTGATCGAGTCGCTGTCGGCGCGCGGCTACGACATCGTCGGCATCACCGGTTCGTCGATGGGTGCGATCATCGGCGGTCTGCAGGCGGCCGGACGCCTCGACGAGTTCGCCGAATGGGCGAAGTCGTTGACACAGCGCACCATCTTGCGGTTGCTGGACCCGTCCATCAGCGCGGCGGGGGTGTTGCGGGCCGAGAAGATTCTGGACGCGGTGCGCGACATCCTCGGCCCGGTCGCCATCGAGCAACTGCCGATTCCCTATACGGCGGTGGCTACCGACCTGCTGGCCGGCAAGTCGGTGTGGTTTCAGCGCGGCCCGCTCGACGAGGCGATCCGGGCGTCTATCGCGATTCCCGGCGTGATCGCCCCGCACGAAGTGGGCGGACGCCTGCTCGCCGACGGCGGCATCCTGGACCCGCTGCCGATGGCCCCGTTGGCCGCGGTCAACGCCGACCTGACGATCGCTGTGGGCGTCAGCGGCAGCGAGGTGATCCCGAAGCGAGAACCGGAGCCGGGCGCCACCGCCGAATGGTTGAACCGCATGGTGCGCAGCACTTCTGCGCTGCTCGACACGACGGCCGTTAGGTCACTGCTCGACCGGCCGACCGCGCGCGCCGTGTTGAGCCGATTCGGCGCGGACACCTGGTCGGACGATTGGGACGAGGAATCGCCGCCGGGGGCGGGCGAACTCGACGCGGCGAGCGTCGTTCCGAAACTGGGCAGCTTTGAGGTGGTGTACCGCGCGTTCGACATCGCGCAGTCGGCGCTGACCCGCCATACGCTGTCGGCCTATCCGCCCGACCTGCTGATCGAGGTGCCGCGTTCGACCTGCCGCAGCCTGGATTTTCACCGTGCGGTGGAGGTGATCGCGGCGGGACGCGCCGAGGCCGATCGGGCCCTGGACGCCTTCGAAACCGATCCGGAACAGACGAGCTCGCCGGCGCTCGAGGGTTGATCAGGCGCCCAGGAACCGCGCCACGGCCCGCGCCTCGCGGCGGCCTTGTTCGCGCCCGGCCACCGCGGAGTCGATGCGGCAGCGCGGGTCCAGCGGGTTGGGCCCGAAAGCGGCCAGCGAGTCGTCGTCGGCGAACACCGCGTGCATCGCGCCGGCGAACGCGGCGATCTCGGCGGCGGGCCCGGCGCCGAACGGCGCCGGCGCGTCGGGCCCCGAGGGCACCAGCACCACGGCGGCGTCGCAATCGCCGGCCACGCCGAGGTTGACCGAGCTGCCGACGCCGCCGTCCATGTAGCGCCGGTCGCCGATCGTCACCGGCGGCCAGGCCCCCGGCACCGCGCAACTGGCCGCCACCGCATCCACCAGCCCGACGCCGGAGTCGCGGTCGAAGACCACCAGTTCGCCGGTGGCGACGTCGATTGCGGTGATCCGCAACGACCGGTCTGGCCAGTCGTGTGATGGCAGGCGCTGGGCGATTACCTGGCGCCGGACGGGTTCCGGGACGGTCTGGGTCGCCAGCGCCACGGCCCCGATCCGCCGCATCTGCTGTTGCGTCCGGTCCAGCGCGTCGTCGCAGGGCTGGCCCAAGGCGGCCAAAAAGACCTCGGTGATGTCGTCGATGTCGACGCCGGAATCGATCTCGGCCGACGACTCGGCGACCTGCCGGTCGAACAGCGCCTCGATCGGGCAGCCGCTGCCGATCTGGGCGGCGACAGCGGAACCCGCCGAGGTCCCCACCAGCACCTCCGAATCCAGCAGGAGTCGGGCCACCGCCGGGGACTCATCGGCGATGCCGCGCAGAACCCCTGTCTCCCAGGCGATTCCGGCTATCCCGCCGCCGGCCAGCACGAGCGCGCGTCTGGTTGTCACGCGGATGTACCGGTGTGCTGCGCGCGCCGAACTGACTCGCTGAGATCCTCGCGACGGAGCTGATGGCTCGGCGGGTCGGGCAGCACCAACTCTGTGGTGACACGCAACCCGGCGTCGACGTGGACGAGCTCGCCAGGTGCGATCAGACTCCAGCGTGGGTCCTCGTCCATCCGCTCGGTGGCGAACACCACCGAGGACCGGTTGCACAGCGGCTCAGACCATGCGCGAATTCGGTTGGTCTGCATATCGAAATTGGGTGCACCATCGAGTCGGCGGTCCAGGAGATAGAGCTCGTGGGCGTCGGGGTAGCGCAGCGCCCACATGTCGGTGGCCGTACTCAGCAGGACGTTGACCGCGTAGATCGGCGCATTCGCGGCGAGCCACCGCACAGCGTCGACGAGGCCCGCCGTCTCGTCGCCGTCGCGGGCGCGGATCGAGCCGGTGATCAAGGCGAACACCCGCTCGGAATCGGTCTCGCCCAGCACCAGGCCGTCGGTGCCGAGCTCGCGCAGCCGTTCGTCGATGCCATCCAGGCCCTCGACCACGCCGTTGTGCGCGAAGATCCGGCCGTCCTGCAGAAACGGGTGGGTGTTGCGGACGTCGAGCGAACCCGTCGTCGCGTACCGAACGTGGGCGACGAAGGTGGTGCCGGTCAATTCGTGCGCCTCGGTGGCGAATTGGGTGTCCTGCCACGCCGCGATCGGCTCCTTGTGCAGCTGCGCCCGACCGTGCGCGTCAAATACACCGACGCCGGTGCCGTCCGGGTTCTTGCGGCTCTGCGCGGACAGACTATCGGGAGCGTTCAGCAACCAGAAGGTCGCGGTGCAAACGTCCGTCCCGGCGTGCAAGCCAAAAAGTCGGCACATGGTGTCGACCGTACCGAAAGGCCCGCAACGGCCCGGCGGGGTCAGCCCGTCAGCATCGTCGAGAGGTCCCGCAGCGCCTGTCGCGCGTAGCCCTTCCAGATGCGGCCGAACAGCGGCAGGCCCCAGGATGTCAGCGGCGATCTGGGGTAGATGTCCCAGCGCCAGGTGATCTCGGTCCCGCCCGCCGCCGGCGCGAAGATCCATTCGCCCACAACATGATCGACCAGCAGCGCCATGGGACCTCGGATCTTGGTCAACCGGTACCCGAACGACCGGGGCGGGTCCACGCTGGTCAGCTCCTCGCGCATGCTGGCGCCGCCGGCCAGGTGCACGACGCGGGTCTGGCCCGCGGCGTCCCATGCGCCGGTCTGCTCGCGCACCTCCCGGACGGGCGGAATCGGGCCGTGCCGGCGCTTGAAAAGCTCGGGAAGCGGTGCGGGCAGCGTGCGCTGGAAGGCCTCCTCGGCAGGGACGGGTACGACGAGGGATTCGCCGACGACGAGCGATTGTGGCACTGGCATAAGGCCTTTCCTTCAGCGCGCCAACCCTGGGGCGGCCCGGCCGGTGATCAGGGGCAGGTCGAAAAAGCTTTGTATCCCCGCCGGGGCAGCACAGGTGGCGGGGACCGCGTTGACGCAGTGCGCGGCCGTCGCGACGATCCCCGGATTGCTCGCCAACCCCGCCTGCACGCTTTCGGGCTGCCAGCCCTTGACCGTCACGAAGGTGTCCGGGTTGCCCCGCACCTCGATCTCGTAGCGTTCCCCGCCGGTCCCGAAAGACCAAGGCGGGTCGAGGTTTTCCGATCCCATCAGCCAGTTCACGGTGATCCGCACCACCACGATGTCACCCACCAGCGCCTCCCAGTGGAAGCGGCGTCCGGCGACCTGGCCGGGCTCGATCGGCCCGATCGGCGAGTCGATCGGCGCGGTCGCCACGGCCACCTCCTGCGACGACCGGATCTGCGGATCGGCGGCGAAGCCCAATTGGTCGACACACAGCCGGACCGACTGGAAAAAGCCGCCGTCGAGCAGCTTTTGCATGGGCCCGGTCAACGCGCTGTCCGGCGTCCCGCCGAAGCCCATCACGTGACGCAGAACGTCCGGCGCGCCGTAGGTGCGAAGGTCGGAAAACTCCTCGGCGCGAACGAAGGTCACGCCCGTGGACATCGCCGAGAGCAGCAGCGGGAACAGCTCGGTGGCCGCACCGGGCCCGATGCCGGCGCCGTGCAGCGTCGCGTTTCCGGCCTGGGCCGCGACTTCCAGTGGGGCGCCTTCCTTTTCGGTCGGATAGAACCATCCCAGCGGCGTGACCACGTTCTTGCCGGAGCGCAGCAGCGCGGCGACTTCCTCGACACTGGGCAGCAGCGGCGCGTAGATGACTGCGTCGGCGGGCTGCGCGAGCACCTCGTCGACGCTGTTGGTCGCCGTCACGCCCAGCGGCGAGGTGCCGATGATGTCGCCGACGTCCCTGCCGGCCTTGGACCGCGAATGTACCCAGCAGCCAACGAGTTCGAGGTCGGGATGTTCCAGCACGCCCTTTATCGCCGCCGTTCCGACCGACCCGGTCGCCCACTGAATGACCCGCAGGCTCATGAAGACACCTCACCTTCCTCGCGAGCAGACGCAGAATCGCGTAATCGCGCGCCGAAAGATGCGACTTTGCGTCTGCTCGCGCACGAGAGCCGCCCCCTTAGTCGCGCGACTCGACCACCCAGTAGCCATGCTCGGCGTAGCGCGCCCGGATGGCCTTCTTGTCATACTTGCCGACGCTGGTCCGCGGAATCTCCTCGACGAACGTCCATCGCTCGGGCAGCCACCACCGGGCCACCTTGTCCGCGAGGAACTTTCGCAGCTCCTCGGCGCTCACCGACGAGTGCTTGGCGACCACGACCGCCAGCGGCCGTTCCTGCCATCGCTCGTCGGGAACCCCGACGACAGCGGCCTCGAGCACCTGCGGGTGCGCGATCAGACAGTTCTCCAGCTCGACCGACGAGATCCATTCGCCGCCGGACTTGATGACGTCTTTGGCCCGGTCGGTCAGCGTGACGAAGCCGCGGTCGTCGATGCGGCCCACGTCGCCGGTGCGCAGCCAGCCGGAGTCGAACTTGGAGTCGTCGTGGCCCAGGTAGTAGGAGCCGGTGATCCACGGGCCGCGGACCTCCACCTCGCCGACGGCGGTGCCGTCGTTGGGCAGCACCGCGCCGTCGTCGTCGACGATGCGCATCTCCACCCCGCACACCGGTTGGCCCTGCGTCGCGCGGAACGCCCAGTGCTGGTCCTCGGGGGTTCCCGGCGGCGGCCAGGCCATGGTGGCCATCGGCGACGTTTCCGTCATGCCCCACAGCTGGCGGATCTGGACGCCGTGCTTCTCCTCGAACGTGCGCATCAGCGACACCGGAACGGCCGAGCCGCCGCAGACCACCAGGCGCAGCGAGGACATGTCGTGTTCGGGTTCGTCCTCCAGGCGGTGCAGGACGTCGTTCCAGATGGTCGGCACGGCGCCGGCGACGGTGGGCCGCTGGGTTTCCACCATGCCGATCAGCGAGCGGGCATCGAGGTGGCAGTCGGGGAGCACCAGGTCGGCGCCCGCCATCAGCGCCGAGTAGGGCAGCCCCCAGGCGTTCGCGTGAAACATCGGCACGATCGGCAGCACGCTGTCGACCGCCCCGACGCCGATGCCGTTGGTGGTGCATCCGCCCATCGCGTGCAGGAAGCTCGAACGATGGCTGTAGACAACGCCTTTCGGGTTGCCGGTGGTGCCGCTGGTGTAGCACATGGCGGCCGCGGACCGCTCGTCGAGCTCGGGCCAGTCGAAGTCGGGGGATTCGGCGCCGATCACTTCGGCGTAGGACAGCACGGTCTTGCCGGATGCCTCCAGCGCCGCCGTGTCACCGTCGCCGACCACGATCACCGCCTGCACGGTCTTGAGCTCGCCGAGGACCGGCGCAAGCAGTTTGACCAGGGACGCGTCGACCAGCACGACGTGGTCCTCGGCCTCGTTGGCGACGTAGGCGATCTGCTCCGGGAAGAGGCGGATGTTGAGGGTGTGCAGGACGGCGCCCATCGACGGCACCGCGAGGTAGGTCGCCAGGTGCTCGGCGTTGTTCCACATGAACGTCGCGACGCGCTGGTCCCCGGTCACGCCGAGGCGGCGCAGCGCGTTCGCCAGGCGGCCGGCCTGGTGGCCGAGCTCGCGGTAGGTCGTTCGCCGGTAGCCGTCCCCCGTTGCGGTGGTGACCGTGCGTGCCCCGTGGATGCCGCAGCCGTGCCGCATGATCGCGGCGATCGTCAGCGGATAGTCCTGCATCGTGCTGTCCATCGCTGTACCGCCTTCGCGTCGACGCGGCACCGCCTCGTGTGCGGTCGGGCGAATGTTATCGCCGCACAGCGCTAGGAGAAAACGGGTTCCCCCGACAACGCTTGTTTGCGGGCTTGTTTGCGGGCTCTACTACGCGAGGGCCGGTTCGGCCGGCAGCAGCTCGGGCACTGCCCACTCCGGCGCCGTTTCGCTGTCGGACCCGGCGCCTGCCGCGGTCCCGACCACCGTGACCGCGCCGGAGTAGTCGGCGATGTAGAGGAACCTGGCGTCGGCACTTTCGACCACGCACGACGGCTCGTCGGCCACCCGGATGGTGCCGACGACGTCCTGCGTGTGGGTGGAGAGCACGGTGACGCCGTCGTCGCTGACCAGGTAGGCCCGATCGCCGTCGCGGCTGAGCGTCAGGCGGGTGAGGATGCCGGAGATCTCGCTGATCTTGCTGGTACCGATGATCTTGGCGGTGCGAGTGTCGACGGCGTCGATCACCGCCCCCAATTCGGGGGCGCAACTGGCCACGTAGGCGGTCGCACCGTCGGGGCTGAGGGCGAGGTCGCGGATGGGCAAGCAGATCTCGACGGTTTTCAGCACGCGGGAGCGGGCCGGCGCCTGCGCGTCGATGACGACGAGCTGTCCCCCGCCGGGGCCGTTCGTCGCCACGTAGAGGCGGCTTCCGTCCGCGCTGGACCGCACGCATTCCGTGGTGGTCCCGGGGCGGCCGGGCAGGACGATCTCCTCGGCCTCGCCGGTCCGGGTATCCAGGACGACGACGTCGGGACCGGCGGCGCCGTTGCGGCTGGCGTAGACGTAGTCGCCGTCCGGGCTGGCCGCCAGGTCGCTGACGCTGAACGCCAGCGGATGCGTCGCAATGACGGTGTTGGTCGGCAGGTCGATGACGTCGATCGAGTCATACGCCGGTGTCGCGGTGCTGACGTATGCGCGGTTGGTGTCGCGGCAGCCGATGGCGAGCGCAAAGGGCTCCGGCAGGCCGGCAACGGTCTGCACGACGCGGCAGGCGTGGGCGTCGATGACCGAGACGCTGTCGTAGCCGTAGTTGGCCACCACCAGTCGGCCGCCCTCCGGGCTGGCGACGATCCCGCTGATCGGACCCTGGCCCAGGGCGATCCGCGTGACAATCGGAAATCCCGGTGCCGTGGCCAATTCGATGGACTGGTCCTCGCCGTTGTGCTTCCGGTGGTTCACGCCGCGCATGCCGGCACCGCCTTCGCTCGCTCGTGGTACGTCTGGTGCGCCCAAGACGCGGCCCTGGATGAGCCGCCTTATAGCGCCCGGAGGTGATTGCTTTTAACAAATTTTACTGACCAAATTCGGAGCAAAAATATTTCGCGACGATCTGTGTGATCCACGTCACGGCGCTGACCGTTATTGGGCCGCGCGCGGATTTAAACGATAAATCGTGAATAATCGGATGGCGAAGATCAGCGGCCTTGGCAGACAGCAATTTTCGACGGCTCAGCTAACCGCCTCGCCGAGTGGACAGCAGTCCATAAATAAGGAAATTCTTAAAATTGATCGATTAAAGAGGTGATCGTCACACTTTGCCCAGTTGGGCGCGTCACCGGCCCCAAGCATTTAGCTATTCAGAGCGCGTCGTGGTCGCGTTCGCCGGTCCGGATGCGGATCACCTTCTCCACCTGTGACACCCACACCTTGCCGTCGCCGATCTTGCCGGTGCGCGCGGCGCCGATGATCGCGTCGACGACACGGTCGGCGAACGCCTCATCGACGAGTACCTCGACGCGGACCTTGGGCACGAACTCGACCGCGTATTCGGCCCCGCGGTACACCTCGGTGTGCCCCCGCTGCCTGCCGTACCCCTGGACCTCGGTGACGGTCAGGCCCAGGATCCCGACGGCCTCGACGGCGTGCCTGACGTCATCGAGCGTGAATGGCTTGACGATCGCGGTGACCAGCTTCATGGCGTTGTCACCATCTCAATCGTCGGCGGTTTCGGCTGGCGCCGACTGGGTCCGCGTGGCCGTCACCGGCTCGACTCGCCGGCCCGTCACCAGCCCCTCGTCGGGGTAGGCCTCCTCGTCGTGCACGCCGACGTCGCCGGTCTCCAGGACCTCGTCGGGCATGCGCAACTTCATGAAGAGGCCGAGGACCCGCAGGATGATGAACGTGACGAGCGCGTCCCAGACGATGATCGTGGCCGCGGCGCCGAGCTGGATCAGGATTTGTTTGGGATGGTGGCCATACAGCCAACCGGCGAAGGTCACGTCCGTCCCGGTGCTGCCGCCCAGGTACACGACGACCTTCGGGTCGGCGAGGACCCCGACGAGAAGCCCGCCCGCCAGGCCCGCCATGCCGTGGGTGTGAACCACACCGAGGGCGTCGTCGACCTTCTTGAACGGCCGGGTGCGGCCGAGCCAGTTCCACGACATCCAGACCAGGGAAGAGGCGACGACGCCGATGATCATCGCGCCGAAGCTGTTGACGTAGCCGGCCGCCGGGGTGATGGCGACGAGCCCGGTGATCATGCCGTTGACCGCGCCCAGGAAGGTTGGCTTGCGCGCCTTACTGGCGAAGATGTCCCAGATCACCCAGGTGAGCAGCGCGACGGCAGTGGTGAGGTTGGTGTTGATCACCGCCAGGGAGGCGTCGGCACCGGCGAAATACGGGTCACCGCCGTTGAACCCGTTCCAGCCCAGCCACAGGATGCCGGCGCCGACCGCGGCCATCGGAAGGTTGTTGGGCACCGCGCGTTCCCGGTCGCGCGCGAGCCGGGGGCCGATCACAGCTGCGGCGACGAATCCGCTGGTTCCGGCGGCCAGGTGGATCACGTACCCACCGCTGAAGTCCAGCGCGCCGGCCTGTCCCCACCAGCCGCCACCCCACACCAGGAACGCGTTGACCGAGTAGGCGAACGTCGACCACAGCGGCACGAAGATCAGCCACACCTTGAAGTTCATCCTGCCGACCACGCTGCCGAGGAACAGCAGCGGAGTGATGGCGGCGAACACGAACTGGAAGTACGCGAGCGTCGTCTCCGAAAAGCGGAACTTCGGCATGGTGCCGTCCAACAGCGGGATGACGGCCTGTCCCTGGTTGTCGGTGCCCAGGATGGTGTGCGGAATCCCGACCGCGGCCCTCAGGATGCCCGGGCCGAGCTTGAGCGGCTCACCGAACCCCATCTTGAATCCCCAGAGCACCCACACGACCAGCACCAGCGAGAATCCGGTGAAGGCCATCAGCATGGTGTTGACGGCCCACTTCTTCTGCACGATGCCGCCGTACAGCACGGCGATGCCTGGAATGCTCATCAGGCCGACCAGAGTCGCGGCCACCAACTGCCAGGCGTTGTCTCCGGGGTTCAGCCAATCGGGATAGGGCAACATGGTTCAGACACACCCCAATTCGAGCCGGCGGGCTATAAATCAGCTGCGGTGCGAAGTGACGCCGTAGACGGGTGAAGCCTTTGCCCGGAATGTTTCAGGCGTATGTGCAACGGTTTAAAAATAGATTTCGTTCGCTCGAGGCGGGGCGTTCGGCTTAGCCGAACTGCGTCTGCGGCCGGGGCAACGCGACGCCGTCGACGGTGATGTCGACCTTCTCGTTGTAGAAGGCCACCAGCCCGGCGATCTGGTGGACCGCCGGCAGCGGGTAGTGATAAGTCCACGCCAGATCCGGATGCGCGGTATCGCCCACTCGCACCGACCAATAGCCGGACGTCACGCCCTTGTACGGGCAGAGCGTCTGCGTCGGGCTGGGTTCAAGGTGCTCGAACGCGACGTCGGTCGGGTCGATGTAATACCTTGTGGGCAGGCCGGTTTCGAACAGCAGCACCGGGGATCCGGTGTCGGCGAGGGTGATTCCGTCCAGCTCGACGCGGACATGCCGGTGCGAGCGCAGCGCGTCGACCCGCGAATACGGATTGCGCGGGTGGCCGTAGATCGGCTCGTCTTCCTCGAACCACCGCAACGGATCCCATTCGAATCGCACGGTGCCCGCCACCGGGCCGTCGCCGTCGTCGAACACCCGCGCCGCCGACGGATGGGTCTGGTCCTTGCCGACCAGCGAGTACAGCCGAGACGGGCCGAGCTGCACCTTCTGCGGGTGGTCCTCGTCGCGCAGGAACTCCGTACGGACATCCACCAGCGGCACGTAATACGCGGGGTAGTAAGGCAATTCCCACACATAGCGGGCCGCGGTGGTGTCGAAGACCAGGTCGTGGCCGAGATAGCCGCGGACCCGGCGCGGCGCGGGCTCGATGCGCCCGCGGGTGGCGGCCATCTGCGGGTAGTCCCGCTCGGGGCTCACGGCTGGTCCTTCGAGGCCAGCCCGGCCGGCGCATTCGCGATCGCTTTGTGGATGGCGTCGGCCAGCGCGAGGGCACTCTCCTCGGTGAGTTCGAGCGCGACGCGCGCCGCCGGGCCCAGCTCCGGGTTGATCACGTCGATATTGACCGTGTGGCCGTAGGGCGCGTGGACGGGATGGTCGACGTACACCGTGGCGCGGCTGGCGCCGAACCAGCCGCTCTTTCCCTTGCCGCTGCCGTCGATCCGCACGTGTTCGGTGAGGTATGTGCACATGTGCTGGGACGCCTAGCCTTTCAGGTGGGTGGCGAAGAATTCGTCGATGCGCCGCCAGCCGTCGACGGCCGCCTCCGGCCGGTACGCCGGCCGGTCGACGGAGAAGAACGAGTGGCCGGCGCCCTCGTAGGAGTGGAACTCGTGCGGCTTGTCGAACTTGGTCAGCTCGGCATCCAGGGTGGCCACTGCGGGCGGCGCCGGGAACCTGTCGTCGGCCCCGAACAGCCCAAGGAGCGGGCAGCTCAGCTTCGGCGCCAGGTGCAGGATCGGCTGCATGGCTCTGGGCATGCCCTCCGGTCGGTCTTCCACGATGAACGCGCCGTAGCAGTCCACCGCGGCGTCGAACGGCAGCGAGCACGCCGCCAGGTACGCGTGCCGTCCGCCCGAGCAGTGCCCGATGACGCCGAACTTCCCGTTGGTGCCCGGCAAGGAGCGCAGGTGCTCGACCGCGCCGGCGACGTCGCCGACCAGACGCTCGTCGGGCACTCCGCCGGCGGCCCGCACCGTCGCGGCGGCGTCGTCGGGCGCGGCGCCCGGCGCCTCGCGCGAATACAGGTTGGGGGCGACGGCGTGATAGCCGCTGACCGCGAGCCGCCGCACGAACTCCTTGGTTTCCCGGTCGTAGCCGGGCATGTGGTGGATCCACACGATGCCGCCGCGGGACCCTTCGGCAAGTGGCGACGCGCGGTAGGCCTCGATCTCGTCGCCGCCGTGGCCGGTGATGGTGATGGTTTCCGCGCGGATCGCGTCCGGGCTGGGTGCGTTCATCGCAACTCCTCGAGGGGCTGGCTCCGACGGAACCCAACGTAGCCGAGTCGCGCCGCGGCAGAGCCGACCCCGTCCTGACCACGCGGGATGTCAGGCGTCGCCGCCCAACTCCGGGGCCCGCGTAATTGCTGGAAAACGGACAAAGCAAGGGGCAAGATGGTTCCTCAGCGGCGATGCGGAAGGACACGGCATTGACAACGGAAACAAGCGCCGCCGAGGCGGGCAGCGAGCCGGCCCCGCTGCGCGCGGTGGTGGCCGACGACGAAACCTTGCTGCGCGAAGGACTGGCCAGCCTGCTGGACCGCTCCGGATTCAGTGTCGTCGGTCAGGTGGGCAACGCGGTCGAGCTGCTGGCGCTGGTGCGCAACACCAGTCCTGACGTGGTGGTGGTGGACATCCGGATGCCGCCCACCCACACGACGGAAGGTCTCGAGGCCGCACGGGTGATCCGTGAGGAACTCCCCGACACCGGGATTCTGGTGCTGTCGGCGCATGTGGATGTGGAGCACGCGATGGAGTTGCTCGCCAGCGGTCGCGGCATCGGCTATCTGCTCAAGAGCCGCGTCACCGATGTCGCCGACTTTGTCGACACCTTGCAGCGGATCGCCAAAGGCGCTTCGGTGGTCGACCCCGCGGTGGTGCAGGAGCTGGTGTCCGGGCGGCGCCGGGACGATCCGCTGTCGGCGTTGTCCCCGCGCGAGTTGGAGGTGCTGGAGCTGATGGCCGAGGGCCGCTCCAACGCCGGCATCGCCCGACGGCTCTGGGTGACAGAGGGCACGGTGGAAAAGCACGTCCGCAGCATCCTCACCAAACTCGGGCTGCCGGAAACCGACGACGACCACCGTCGCGTTCGCGCGGTCATCACATTTCTCGACTCACGCTGACGTTACGCCGTTTGCACCAGATCCCTTGACGCGCCGCGGACTTGGCCGCGGTGCGACTGACCGAGCATCCCGCGCAGCCGCCGCCGTCCCCGATGCAGCCGGGACACAACGGTGCCGACCGGTGCGTTCATCATCGCCGCGATCTCCTTGCATGGCATGCCCTGCACATCCGCGTAGTACACCGTGGCGCGGAACTGCTCGGGCAGGGCACGCATCGCAGCGATGACGTCCTGATCGCCGAAGCGCTTGAGGGCCTGATCTTCCGCCGAGGGCAGACCCGTGCCCGAGTGTGCGGCGCTCATCAGGTAGTGGATATCCGTAATTCCCTCGGGCGGATGCTGCACCGGCCGACGTTGCGCCTTGCGGCAGTTGCTGATGTGGGTGTTGGCCAGGATGCGATATAGCCAGGCCGAGATGTTGCTCTCCGGCCGGAAGGAGTCAAAGGCCGCGAAGGCCTTCGCCATCGTGTCCTGGACGAGATCCTCCGCGTCGGCGTGGTGCCGGGTCATGCGCAGCGCATGCCGGTGCAGGTCGCCGAGCAGGGGCGTGACTTGGCTTTCGAACCCGGCCCCGGGCTCCGCATGGGCAGTCAATTCCGCTGGCTGGGTCATGGTGCGCCTTTCGTGTCGCGGGCTGAACGGCGCCTTATCGGCGCGTATCGGGTCAAAGCCTTACGATTGCCGTCGCGCTGACCCGCGTCTGCACCGCTGGCAACCGTAGGGGGTTGCCGTCACCCGCAGTCCAGGCATTACCGGTAGCCGGTAGCAACCGGCGACTCACGACGCCGTCCCGGCGAAACCTTCCCGAACCGCCATAGATTTCCTGCTAGCCTCCATGCGATCTGGTCGCGGTTATCCCACACTGGACTGGTGACTGCTGGTGTGCGAACGCGTTGCGTGATTGTCGATGACAATCACGACTTCCTCAATGCCGCGACTCGGTTGCTCGAGCACCAGGGAATCGACGTGGTCGCGGTGGCAAACTCCTCCGCGGAGGGGCTCAAATGTGTCAAGGACCTTCGGCCCGACGTGACGCTCGTCGATATCGATCTGGGCGAGGAGAGCGGTTTCGAGGTCGTCGAGCTGCTGCACAGCAATGGGTTCGGCTTCGAGGTGCCGACCATCCTGATCTCCACACACGCCGAAGAGGATTTCTCTGAGTTGGTCGCGGCCAGCCCGGCCCTGGCTTTCATACCCAAGGCGGCCCTGTCGGGTGCCGCGATCCGCGACGCCCTGGGGCTTGCCGGCTAGTTACCCGCTAGCGCGGTAGCCGAATGGACGGTGGCGGTAACGACAGCCGCGCTCTCAGCCGCGATCCTGGACATGAGCGGTTCCAGCGCGCACAGCGCCGAGCCGATGTCGTTGCGCCCCATGGCCTTCGACGTATTCGAGGTGAGGACAAGGACTCATGTCTGTTGGTGACGGCTGCTACTGCCTTTTGCCGCCGTCCGGCCGACACTCGTCGCACCGGGTGCCCCCGCGCCGGAAGCGGTTGATGCGCGGCGGGTTGTTGCTGCTGCGTGGAGCGGAGGTCGCGCTGTTCGTCGCGACGGTCTTTGCCGCCGTAGCGTTGCTTGCCCACCCGCCCGCGGTCGGCAGGTCGTCAGTGGATTCCAGTTTCGCGTTGACTTTGCCTAGTTCCGGCGCGCTCTCCGTCCAGGAGGTGGCCGCGAAGGTGTTGCCCAGCGTCGTGACGCTGAAATTCAATGACGGCAACCGCTCTCAGCTCGGTTCAGGCGTGATCCTGTCCGCCGACGGGCTGATCATGACCAATAACCACGTCGTGGCGCCGATGAGCGATGGCCGTCGGCCGCCGGCGGACACCGAGGTGACCCTCAGCGACGGCCGCACCGCGGCGTTCGACCTGATCGCCACCGACCCGAAGAGCGACATTGCGATCGGGCGGGCTCGGGACGTGTCCGGCCTCACCCCGATCGCGGTCGGCTCGTCGGCGGCGCTGCGTGTCGGTCAGCCCGTCGCGGCGGTGGGGTCTCCACTCGGGCTGCGCGGCACCGTCACCGCGGGCATCGTCAGCGCGCTGAATCGGTTGGTAAGTCCCGCGATTGACCCGGGCCGCCCGCTGAGCGCGTATTACGCCATCCAAACCGACGCGGCGATCAATCCAGGTAATTCCGGTGGTGCACTCGTCGACATGAATGGCGCGCTGGTCGGCATCAACGCCGCCGAGGCGGTGCTTCCCGGCGCGGAGGGTGCGGGCAGCACAGCCCACGGATCGATCGGTCTCAACTATGCGATTCCCGTCGACCACGCCGCACGGATCGCCGCCGAACTGGCCACGACCGGCCAGGCATCGCATGGCTGGCTGGGCGTGCAAGCCACGGGCGACGCCGGCGTCCTCGGCGCCAGGATCACCGGGGTGGACGCCGGAAGCCCCGGTGCGGCGGCCGGATTGACGGTCGGCGCGGTCGTCACCAAGGTCGATGACCAGATCATCGACAGCGGCGCCACCTTGGTGGCCGCCGTGCAATCCAGGGAACCCGGGGCCTCGGTCACGCTCGCGTTCGTGCACAGTTCGGGTCTGCCGATGACGGCCCGGGTCACCCTCGGCACCGACCAGGGTCGGCAGTAGCGAGCTACATCGAGACCGCGAACTGACGCGCTGGCCGTTCAGACCGGCACACAAGGGATTTCGGCCGCGAGCCTAGTGCCCTCGCCGTGGCCGCTGGTGACATCCAACCGACCGCCCAGCGCCTCCGCCCGGTCCCTGAGCCCGATCAACCCGGATCCCCGCGGATCGGCGCCACCGATGCCGTCGTCAGATATCCACAGGCGCACCCGCCCGTCATCGGCCTTCACGGCGACAGTGACACGGGACGCGTGCGCGTGTTTGGCGGCGTTCGTGAGCGCCTCCGCGACGACGTAATACACCGCCACCTCGACGGTTTTGGGCAATCGCCGCGAGACGTCGACGCGTAGCTCGACCGGCATGGCGAAACGGCGGCACAGGGCACGCAGCGCGGGGCCCAGGCCGGCATTGGAGAGCACGGCCGGATGGATGCCGCGGGAGAGCTGACGTAGTTCCTCGCTCGCGGCCGCGACTTCGTCGGCGAGTTCGACGATCTCTTGTTGCAGCCGGCCGTCGGCGGGCAGGGAGGCCTGCAGGGCCTGAAGGCGCAGCCGCAACGTGACGAGGCGCTGCTGCGCACCGTCGTGCAGGTTGCGTTCGATGCGACGCCTGGCCTCGTCACCGGCGGCGACGATGCGGGCCCGTGAAGCCATCAGCTCATCGCGCGCCTGTGCATTGGCGACCGCGGTCGCGACCAGCTCGGCGAAATCCGCCAGCTGCTCCTCGGTATGGGGCGGGTGCGGGTCGGGTCCCGAGGAGGCGATGACTGCCGCGCCCCAGAGCCGGCCGTCCACCTCGATGGGGGCACCCACCGCCGAGCGGATGCCCACGCCCCGGACCACCGCGGCGATCGGGCCGGCCGCATGCTCGTGGCTGTCCATCCGGGCGGTCGTGCCGCTCTGAAACACCATCGCCGCGACGTTGTCACCGTCCAGCGGGAACACCCCGCCGACCGGAATCTTGTCCAAATGGGCCTTGTCGTGGGCGGCGACCAGCTCACACGAGCCGTTCCCCAAGTAGCGGACCAACACGCAGTTCTGCACCCGCAACGCGCGGGCGACCTCTTCGGCGACCGCGGTGAAGACCTCGGCCGGCGAAACACCGCGGGCGACAAGCGTCGCCACCCGGCGCAGGGACGTCTGGCGTTGCGCCAACCGGCTGACCTGATTCGCCGCCCGTCGGGTTTCCGCCGTGCGCAGCCGGGCCCGGCCCGCCAGCACATTCGTCAGGAGGCCGAGGGGCAGGAAAACCGCGAGCGGCAGAAGCTGAGCCGGGTGCGACGGCAGCGCGCCGAGGCCGGCGTCGAGGTGGATCAGCAGGTATACCACCGCGCTGACCAGCGTCGTCAACACCGCCAGACCGATGTTCCAGAACGACGAGATGACCAGGACGCCAAAGAGATACAGCGCCCCCAAGGTGCTGTGGGGTGCAACCGCGGAAAGCAGCCGGACCATGATGGTTTCGGCGACGATCAAGGTTGCGGCAACGATTATCCCGAGCCACGGTGGACTACTCGGTGCCAGCGACGACCGCCCGCCGCGTCTGGGTCCGGGCTGGAAGGGAATCATCGACCACTCGCTGGGTGTCATCACATGCACGACTCGATTGGTAGCGCGTCCAGCCGGCGGCGCCGGCGCACAGGCGATCACTGCTTCCCTGGCTTACGCGCGAGTTGGGCGACGGTTAGGCCGTGGTGCGGTGACTGGCGCGATTCCACAGCGAAACTCCATCCCGCCGGCTTCGGCAGTGGCGGCGCTTGATTGTTTCGAAGGGCGCCTCAATCCAGTGTCGGCGGGGGTCAGCCTGTTCACATCGCTGCTGGCTTCAACCGCGCATACCGGCTAGCAGGTAGGGCGTCCCCACCACCGCCGCACGCCGAGCGCTTAGCCGGGCGCGGGTATCTCGAAGGCGTTGAGGACCGCGCACACGGTGTGGTAGATGCCGGTCAGGACGGCGGCCTCCATCACCCCTGCCGGGCCAAGCGTCGCCTCCGCCTCACGATATAGCGTGTCGTCGAGGCGGTGCTCGACCGACAGCGCGCGGGCGACAAGGTGCGCAACGACCTCGTCTTTGGTCAGATCGTCCGGAAGTCCGCCGTCGGCCAGTGTGCGCACCGCCTTATCGGGGAGGCCGGCCTGCCCGGCGACCGCGCAATGCGCGTACAGCTCATAGGGGGCCCGCCACACCGCGCCGACCGACAGGATGATGACCTCCCTGCAGCGTTTGGTCAGCGAGGTGTTCGTCTGCTCGGTCACCGCGAGTCGCAGGAAGGCTGACGAGATGGCCGGGGTCAGCAGGGCCGGGTTGAAGGGACCGATCAGCCGGCCCGCATCGGTGCGCGCCCGGAACTTTGCGGCCTCCGCCCATGGCACCGCCACATTCGTGAGCCAGTCGAAGAGCTCCCGCTGGGCCGGATCGAGCGCCGCACGCTCGTACAGCCGAAGACGCCCGCCCAGCCCGCCGCCATCAACCGCCATGAGTCCTCCTACGTTTGGGCCTGGCCGGTCACGAACCACCTGCCTCAAGCATGCCGCCATCAAACCCTGATGTCGTTACCGCTAACCGGAATCGACCAGCCAAACAGCCCATACCGCAATGAACCACGCTGCGCCGCAGCGACGGTCGCAAGGGAGCGGCTGGCGAGCCAGTCAAAGTAATTACAGCTAGCCAGAAGTCAAAGGGGACGCTAGCGCGGACGACAGCTGCGCCGACCTCGGCGATGCTACGAGTTGAGCTTGGCTGCCGAGATGCTCGTGTGTGCCGTGCCAGTGAACCAAGTCACCAAATCCGGACCGGGAGAACAAAAATGTCGTTCGTCACCACACGGCCCGAAGCGCTGACCGCCGCCGCGGGACAGCTGGCGGCAATCGGGTCGGCGATGACTGCTTCGAATTCTGCTGTGGCGCAGTCCACAACGGGCGTGGTCCCGGCTGCCGCCGACGAAGTGTCGGCACTGACCGCGGCCGCGTTCACCGCGCACGGCGTGTTGTATAAGGAGATCGGCGCGCAGGCCGTGGCCATGCATCAACTGTTCGTAGCCACCTTGGAGACCGCCGCCGGTTCCTATGCGGCCACCGAGGCCGCCAATACAGCCGGCGCCCGCTGAGAGCCGGTCGGACACATGGACTTCGGAGCACTACCGCCGGAAATTAACAGCGGCAGAATCTATTCCGGACCCGGGCCGGGGTCGATGTTGGCAGCGGCGACCGCTTGGGAAAAGCTGGCCGCGGACCTGTACTCGACGGCCTCCTCGTACGCCGCGGTGGTGTCCGGACTGACCTCCGACGGGTGGCAGGGTCCGGCATCGGCCTCGATGGCGGCCGCGGCGGAGACCTACGTGACCTGGCTGGGTACCGCGGCATCGCAGGCCGGGCAAGCGGCAAATCAGGCGCACGCCGCCGCGGCGGCGTTCGAGGCGGCGTTCGCGGCCACGGTGCCACCGCCGCTCATCGCCGCCAACCGCGCAGAATTGGCAACGCTGGTTGCGACGAACTTTTTGGGCATCAATACCGCAGCCATCATGGCGACCGAGACCCAGTATGCCGAGATGTGGGCTCAGGACGCCGCCGCCATGAACTCGTATGCAGCGTCTTCGGCCGCCGCGGCGACGCTCACGCCGTTCACCGCGCCGCGACAGAACACCAACCCGGCCGGTGTGGGCACGCAAAGCGCCGCGGTCAGTAATTCCGCCGGGTCGACCCTGCCGTCGATCGACACGATCGTCCAGCTGATCGCCGACGACATCAACAACGCGCTGGCGCCCGACCACATCAACTCCGGAATCAGCGCGTTCGCGACGATCCCCTCGATCATCTTGGCGGCAGCCTCCTTGTTTTCGAGTTCCGGCACGAGCGCCGTCGACTCAACGGCGGCGGCATTGACCGACGTGAGCGCCGGGCTCGGCCAGGTGGCGAGCACCCTCGGATCGGTGGGCTCCGCCTTCGGCCCGGTCCAGCTGGGCGGATCGGTGTCCGCCGAGATGGGTCGGGCGGCCGGTTTGGGCGCGCTGTCGGTCCCACAAAGGTGGGGCACGCTCACTTCCGCGGCTTCTAGTTCGCCGAACGCGTTGCCGGTCAATCTCGTCAGCGAAACCGACCTCGGGGAGATGGCCCCGCCGGTCAGCCTGGCGGGCGCCCCGGCAACCTTGGCGGCCGGGGGGGCCGCCCGGGCCCGGTCGATGGCGGCCGACGGAACGATCCTGCGGTCGTTGATGCGCCCCACCATGCTTCCGCGTCAACGGTATATCGGATAGCGCGACAGCACGCCCGCACCAAGCGGCTCAGACGGCGTTGGGCCACCGGCTATTTCGGCGCGTCCGCGCCGCGACCAGTCCCCATGGCGGCGGTGGTCACACGTGCAGGCTGGGCGCGCCGGTCATCGCCGCGGGAATTCCGTGTGCCGCTGGACGACAGTGCGACTGTCATGCAGGGCCCACGCGAGGGTGCTCAACAGCAGCATTGCCAACAATACGGTCAACATCGGTGATACCCTTCTCGGTCGTTTCCATCCACGCTGGCCGGCGCGTCCAACGAGACTGTCCCACAAACGCTTTGGCCGCCATCGCGGTTTCCGGGCGAACGTTCACGGGCCGCCCGGCAGCTACCACTTCAGCATCCTCCGCGACGGCCGCCATGTCGTCCCTGCTGGCCGCCGCAGCCACCCCCGGGTACCTGTACATCGCCACGTCCGCACCCCTACGCGGTGAGCCGCGAGCAGTGCACGGCGCTGATGATCGACTACATCGCGCCTTCGCTCGACACCACCATCAGCGCCATCTCAAACGCGGTGTACCTGTTCGCCAGTCACCCCGAGCAGTGGCGACTCCTTGAGGAGGACCCGAGGCTGATTCCCAACGCGGTCAACGAGATTGTGCGCTACGAGTCGCCGCTGCGCGCGTTTGCCCGGCTGGCCCGGCGCGACACCGAGATCGCCGGTGTGCTCATTCCGGCGGGATCGCGCGTCCTCGTCATTTACGGCTCGGCCAACCGCGACGAACGCGAATGGCAGGAGCCGGAAACCTTCTACATTTGCCGCGATGCCGGGCGACACCTCGGCTTCGGCAATGGCGCGCACGCGTGTGCCGGCCAGGCGTTGGCCCGGCTGGAAACCGCCGCGATGCTGCGAGCGCTCGTGGAGCGCGTCGACCGCATTCGCCTCGAGAGACAGCCAATCTGGGCCGCCAACAACATCGTTCGTCGCCGCTAGTCGCTTCCCGTCACGCTCGAGGCCGCCTGACGATCAGTTGAGCGGGAACTGGTCGGACTTCAGCGTTTCCCGCAACGCCCGCCGGTAGCGCGACAGCACCGGCACGTACAGGCCCAGCTCCTTGCGCGCAGCCTGGACCACGTCCCGGCGGTTGATCTTGATGTTCTCGTACGCCTTCAAGGCCTCTCGCTGATCCTCGGGCATGTTGTCCAGCCACATGTCGAGCCGGCCCGTCAAGCCCTCGTCGGTCTCGATCTGCCTCACCCACTCGCCCAGCTGAACCGACTGCTGGTATGCATAGGCGATCGCAAGGTCGGCGGTCTGGTAGTTGCCGGTCAGCGCCAGCTCGCTGATCACCCTGTCGATCGCTTCGGCTTTCTCGGCCAACGCCTCTCGGCGCGCGTCGGGCGGGAGCGCCTTCAGAATCTCGAGGTCCCTGCCTATGCGCAGGGCTTCGGCGTAGAGCGTCTTCATCTCCTCGTAGTGGAAGCGCTTGTGCTGGGACCTCCGGTCCAGCGAACCCGTGCCGAACGCGAGGACTCCGGCCAGGACGACGAAGGCACCACCCAGTAGGGTGCCCTGCCCCGGAGTTATGTTGTGCCACCAGTCAGTCCACGCACCCATTCACATCACCGCCCGCCGGTCAGAGCTCCGCCAGCGCGAGCCCCGTGAGGCCGAAACCGAGGTGCACCAGTTCCTTGTCGACGCCGCTGTCGAGGTTGACGTAACGGATGCTGCCCCCGAGGTCACCGACGTAGAACTCCGAGTCGGACAGGGCAGCCACGCCGATCGCCTCGTGGTACCCCCGGGACAGGATCTGGGGCTCGCCGATCGTCGGCTGAACCGCCGCGCGGTTGAGCGTGTTGCCGCCGGGTTCGGCGCCCCGGTCGGTCCACACCAGCGTGGTACCGCCGAACAGGTGCAGGTCGATCGGCTCGGGCAGGTCCTTCCACAGCAGCTCGACGTCGTCACGCCGCTGCGGGTCGGCCCCGGCCGGCAGGTCGAGGCCGGCGCGAAAGATCCTGCCCTCCCCCGCCTTTGGCGCGCCCTTCTGCGTCCAGTACAGCAGCCGGCGCTCCAGGTCGACGGCGATGCCGACGCAATGGTTCGCGATCGTTTGCGCGTCCTCGTCGCCTTCCCCGGTCACCACCAGCGGCCGCAGGCCGCTCCCGTCGAGGTTGCAGGTCAGCACCTGCATGCCCTCACGGTCGCACCAATACAGCACGCCCGCTTGCCAATCGGCGGTGAGCTGCTTGCCCGTGGTGAAGGCGCCGCGCGGCACGATCGTGACCCGGTTGGTTCCGTCCAGATCCGCGCGTTCCAGGGATCCGTTGCGGGCGTATGCAACTTCCGAACGTGGGTCGCCCCCGGGATCCGGGGCGCCCATGTTCGTCCAGTAGATGTGGCCGCGTTCCTGGTCGACGACGAGGCCGTCGGGCCTCTCGTCCAGCCCGGTGATCAGGGTCCGCACCCGGGCACCGTCCAACGACACCGCCTGCATCTCCTGCTTGCCGTCGTTGAGCACCAGCAGCTCGGTCATCAGCGTTCCCTTTCGGTTTCCGCGGCAGCGGCGACGGAGAAAGACGGCACCGCATCACACAGCGTACGAATGTCCTTGCCGGCCTGCATGATCGCGCCGTCCGGGCGGACGATGGCCGCGGTCGCCCGGCCTCCCCGCAGCCAGCGGCCGAGTTGGCTCTCGCGCGACACGGAGACCACGACGGCCCCTCGACCGTCGAGCTCCTTCTGCTGCGCCGGGCTCAACCACGCCGAGGTGACCAGCGCGAAACGGTTGCCGACAACCTGGTCGAGGCGCAGGCCGTCGCGCAGCACCGGGTTGGGGCAGAGCGTTCCGGCCAGCCCGCCCGGCACGCGGGACTTGACGACCATTTCCGACCGGTGCAACCCCGGCGCGACGCCGTCGGCGGCGCTGGTGCGGGTGCCCGGCAGGCGCAGGTTCTGCAGCCGCGGGAAAACCACCTTGCGGACGAGGTCGCCGAGCGTGCCGCCGCCCGTCATCGCGGCGCCGACCGACACGGCCATCATGATCATGGCGGCCGCGTGGGCTTTGCGCTCCTGCTCGTAGGTGTCCAGCACGCTGTCGGGCAGCGAATCACTCAACACCCCAGCCACTTTCCAGGTCAGGTTCAGCGCGTCGCGCAGACCGGCCGCCATGCCCTGTCCGACAAACGGCGGCGTGAGGTGGGCGGCGTCACCGAGCACGAACACGTTGCGGTCGCGCCAGCTGCTGGCGACCTGTGCGCGGAAGGTGTAGGCGGTGACGCGGACCAGGCGCAACTGGTCGGCCGGCACGCCGGCCAGCCACGGCTTGATCAACGGCTCGATCTGCTCGATGGTCTGGTAGTCCGCGGCACTCTCCTCGTCGAGAAGCCGGAACTCCCAGCGGTACCGGGTTTCGCCGACCCGCATGTAGGTTCCGGCACGCTCCAGGCTGCACAGCTGGTGGCAGCCCTCCCACTGGTCGAGGTCGGCGTCGGTGTCGACGTCGATGACGATCCACTCCTGCTGGAACGGCAGCCCGTACATGTGCGAGCCGATCGACGCCCGCACGATGCTGTTTGCGCCGTCGCAGCCCAGCACATAGCTGGCGTCGACGGAGTGCTGCCCGCCGCGCACCCGATCAAGGAAGCTGACCCGCACCCTCCCGTGCTTGTTCTGGGTGACGCTGGTGACCTCTACGTCGCCGTGCAGCGTGACGTGCGGGTAGCGCTTGAGGTTGGTGCGCATCATCGCTTCCAGCTCCGGCTGGTCGAACATGTTCATCTGCGGGTAGCCGTTGGCGCTCGGGTCGGTGCTGCGCTTGAGCTCCGCCAGCACCCGAAACTCCTTGTCCAGCAGACGAAGTCCGTGCGCGGGCCGCCGGTGGGCGGCGAACTCGTCGCCCACGCCCAGGCGCGCCAGGATCCGGTAGATCTCGTCGTCGGCGTGCACCGCCCGCGGCAGCGGGTAGACGGTTTCGTGCCGGTCGAGCACCAGCGTCGGGATGCCGTACTGACCCAGCAGCGTGGCCGCGGTGATGCCGGTCGGGCCGGCACCGACGATGATCACCGGCACGAAGTCCGGCAGGGACGCCGCGGCGCCGTTGGAGTGTGCGTTCATGCGTAAACCACCTTGTTGCGTTGAGTGCCGAGGTCGAGGGCGCCGTCGTCGGTGGCCACCGTGGCCTCCACGACGTCCCCGTGGTGCAGGTAGTCGGGGTTCTTCGCCTGGTCGGCGAGGAACGTCATCAGGTCCATCTGGTGCGGGTTCTCGACTCCCCGCGCGGTGAGCGCGGTGCCGACCGGGGTGCCGGTGAGGATCAGGTCGCCGGCTTCCACCTTCTGGAACCTGGCCAGCGTCTGCAGAGCCTCGACGGGCGAGTACAGCATGTCGCCCTCCACCACCATGTTCTGCCGCAGCTCGCCGTTGACCCGCAGCTGCAGCCGCAGGTCGCCGAAGCGCTTGAGCTCGTCGGCGTCGACCAGCACGACGGCCGGCCCGACCGGGGTGAACGTGGGGTACGACTTCGACTCGAAGAACTGCTGTTTGGTGAGCTGAACGTCGCGCGCCGACACGTCGTTGGTCACGACCAGCCCGTGAACGAACTCGGCGATGTTGGCCTCCGTCACCTCGGTGCCCACCGGGATCTCGCGGCCGATCAGCAGACCGATCTCGAGTTCGTAGTCCAGCAGCTTCACGTGGGGTGGCTTGATGATGTCGTCGAACGGACCGGTGACCGAACCGGAAGCCTTGCGGAAGAAGGTCAGTGGCGTCTTGGCCGGGTCGCGCCCGACGTCGCGCACGTGCGAGGCGTAGTTGGTGGCCTGGGCCACCAGCCGGCACGGCGTGGTGATCGGTGAGACCAGCGCGAGGTTCGCCACCGGCACTGTGTCGGTGGAGTGGGCGGCGTCGTCGATGGCGCGGCGGTCGGCCAGTACGCCGGCGGTGGTGGTCGCGTCGGTGCGGATGCGGGCGGCGCCGTTGGGCGTCTGCACCCACCACGCGTCGGCGGTGCGCAGGATCGAGATGGTCATTGCGGGGATCCTTACTTTCTCTCGGTGGGTGGTGGGTGTCAGGAGTTGCCGACCGCGAACAGCCCACGCAGGGCGGACAGGTCGAACTCGTTGTCGTGACGCAGCGCGTCGACCATCAGGGCGACTTCGCGCGCGGTCTCGCTGGGCGAGCCGACGCCCAGGAAGTCCCGGCTCGGCGGCGGGCCCCATTGGTACAGCCCGGAGGCAGTCAGTGGCGCCCAGCCGGGCTCGAGGGTGTTGTCGAACATGTCGCCGTCGGCGTAGTGCTCGACGAGGAAGTCGCCCTCCGGGTCCCGCCAGTAATCGAAGAGCTGGCTGCCCTGGATGTGGCGGCCGATGCCCCACGAGCGGAAATACCCTTGCTCGCGCAGGTATTCGCCGCCGGCGGCCAGCGCGTCGAGGTCGGCGACCTGATAGGCCGAGTGCACGTAGCGGTGGGTCGGCCCCAACGCCATGGCCAGCGTGTGGTGGTCGGCGGGCACCGAGCCGCGGTCGCAGCGGATGAAGCTCATGACGGGGCCCCGCTCGCGCTGGCCCGGGTAGTAGCAGAAGTCGCTGACGATCAGGCCGAGGTGCTCCAGGTACCAGTTCAGCGCCTCGATGTACTTCGGGGTCTGCAGCACGATGTGCCCGAGCCGCTGGACCGTGGCGGGCACGCGCGGGGGCCGCTGGGTGGCGTTGGCCCGGACGGTCTGGTGGCTGGGACCGAAGTTGAACACGTGCGGCTGCTGGGAGGGCAGCTCCTCGAACTCGTAGACGCCCGAAACCACCTTCAGCGGAATGCCGCTCGGGTCGACGAGGTGGATCGCCACCCCACCGAGGGTCTCGGGCAGCGGCCGCACGGTCGTCCCGGTCGCGCCGGCCAACCGCAGCAGGTCGGAGTACTCGGCGGCCACAAAGGCGGGGCCGATGAACCGCGACCGCGCGCCGCGGCGGATCAGGACGCACGGCGCACCGGCGTCACTGCCGCGCAGGTGCAACTCGTCGTCGGTGCGCAGCGCGACGCTGAACCCGAACGCCACCGCGAATTCCTCGGCCATGTTCAGGTCGGGCTTCTCGAACTCCAGCCAGATGACGTCGTGGACCTTGATGACCGGGTTGGCGCAGCGTCCGGGATGCTCACCCGGCAGGGCGCCCTGCTCGCTGTGCAGCCCGTTATGGGCACCGATGAGTTGGTCGGTCATTGGTCGCTCCTCAGACAAGATGAAAGACATGAATTGGCAAGGCTTTCGGCGGCGCACACGTCCGCTTATCGCACTCGCCACCAAGCATGGCGCCGTGGTGACCGCCTGTCCTTGCGGCTGACGCCACTCGGCATACCCTGCTAGCGGGTATCCGCGGTTCTGACTGTTCGTCACTGTTGTGTTGGATGACAAGGCAACTCGGTCAAAGACGAGCCGATGCCCCCCAACAATCGCCGTTAGATTGCGCAACTAATTCATATAGCGCTCTTCGCTTTTTAGCGTTTACTATGCACACACAACCGAATCTGACGGTCCAGGAAAGGTCGAAAGACCAGCCTTGGAGGCTTGCCTCCAATAGTGCGCGCGTGGTGAACGATCCGGAGGAGGATCGGCATGAGCACTAGACGCAAAGGGCGAAGAAACATAAGCGCCCTCGGTAAACTATGGCGGCCCCTCGTCATTATCGCCGTCCTCGCGGTCGTCGCTTACGGCGTCAACACCGTCCGAAATAACAGCGAGGCCATCAGCCATCCGGCCACGACGAGCTCCCTCCCGGCCACCGTCGTCCAGATCAACCCCAAGAACGTCACCTACGAGGCATTCGGCGCGCTCGGCGAGGGCGGCAAGGTCGTCTACGCGAACCTTGACAGCCAGCCGGTCGAAGTCCGGCTGACAGCCCTACCCTGGTCGGTTTCGGAGACGACGATGTCGCCCTCGGCGACCTTGAGCCTCGTGATGCAGGTCGACGGGGACTCGGCCGGATGCCGCATCCTCGTCGACGGCAAGGTCCGTGACGAGCACCTCGTGTCCCACCAGAGCGCCGCTGTCGCGTGCACGGTGACCGCGGCATGAGCGAGGAGACGCCCACCGGTCCCATCCGGACCGAGGAACCAGTCAAGGCCGAGGAACCGGTCAAGCGACCCCTCCTGGCGAGGCTCTGTCGCCAGTTCGCGCTGCCGATCGTCTTGTTCTGGGTGCTGCTGGGCGTCGTGGTGAATGTGTTCGTGCCCTCCATCGAGGAGAACACCAAGGCCAATGCCAAGGCGTTGGTCCCCCGGGATTCGCCGTCGTCGCAGGCCGCACTGGTGCAGGGGCACGCTTTCCGCGAGTCCGACTACACGAGCGCCGTCGTCGTCCTTCTGGAAACGGAGGGCCGCAAGCTCGACGACCAGGACCACAAGTTCTACAACGAGCTGGTCCGCCGGTTGCGCGAAGACAAGCAGCACGTGCAGTCACTGCTGGACCTCTGGGGCAAGCCGGTGACGAGGTCGGGGCAGCAGAGCGCCGACGCCGAGGCTGCCACGCTGACCGTCCGCCCGACCGGGGACACCGGTGACGCCACCTCGAGCCGCTCGATCGACGCCATCAGGGACATCGTGGCCAAGGTCCCGAAACCGCACGGCCTCAAGACTTACGTCACCGGACCGGCCGCGCTGAACACCGACACGCTCGACGCCGCCGACGCCA
>NZ_LZKE01000101.1:0-5314 GCF_001672675.1 Mycobacterium sp. E2327 | reverse complement strand
ATGGTGCGGGTCACACCTGTCACATGCGCCCCGGCGCGGAGGGCAATAGGCGATGTGCCCGCCTCGCAGCGACAACTCGGTTGTGCTCCTTTCTCCGGGGACCGTCGCGAGGGTAGTTGTCGCTACGAGGCGGGCAAGAAGCGTGCCACCGCCCGGCGAGAGAGCTTTGCGGATATCCCGTCTGTCGAGAGAAATCCCGCAATACAGATGATGACGCCTACATCACAGGAGTAAGTGATTGATTTCCAGCGACCAGACGCACTAGCCTCTCTCGTATATCAGGTTGAAATACCCGCATCGTAGGAATTACGGAGACAGCGATGAAGCTGTTCAGCGTTGAAGAGAAGTCGATCCTGATCACCGGCGCGACCGGCGCCCTCGGCAGCGTCGCCGCGCGGGCATTGTCCGAGGCAGGCGCGCGGCTGACACTGGCCGGCGGAAATGCCACGGGGCTGACTCGGCTGGGCATCGAGAATGCCGCGGTAGTCGCCCGACGCCCCGAGACTCCTGCCGACGCCCAAGAGATGGTGGAAGCGGCGATCGCCCGGCACGGCCGTCTCGACGGTGTCCTGGTGGCCTCGGGCATGAACCACGTCGCGCCCATTACAGAGATGGCCGTCGAGGATTACGACAAGGTGATGGGCGCGAATGCCCGCGGCGCCTGGCTCGTGTGCCAGGCGGCCGGCCGTGTCCTACTGGAGCAGGGCACCGGCGGCAGCGTCGTTCTGGTCTCCTCGGTGCGGGGCTCCCTCGGCCACCCCGCCGGGTACAGCGCCTACTGCCCATCCAAGGGCGCCACCGACCTGCTGGCCAAGAGCCTTGCCGCCGAATGGGGCCCGAGCGGCATCCGCGTGAACGCGCTTGCGCCAACGGTTTTCCGCTCCGAGGTGACCGAGTGGATGTTTGCCGACGACGAGAAGGGCCGGCAAACCCGCGAGGCGATGTTCGCCCGAATCCCGTTGCGCCGCTTCGCCGAACCCGACGACTTTGTAGGCGCACTGATCTATCTGCTCAGTGACGCGTCGAGCTTCTTCACCGGCCAGGTGATGTATCTGGACGGCGGCTACACCGCGTGTTGATTGAAAGGAAATCATGAGTATCAGTTGGCCCCTCGGTCAAGCCGAGTCGAAGCTGGAGTTCTACGACCTGTCCCACCCGTGGGGGCATGGCGTGCCCGCGTGGCCGTACTTCGAGGATGTGAAGATCGAGCGCCTGCACAACATGGCGAAAAGCCGCGTGCTGACCCAAAAGGTCACCACGGTAATGCATTCCGGCACCCACATCGACGCGCCCGCTCACGTCATCGAGGGAACCCCTTTCCTGGACGAGATCCCGCTGAGCGCGTTCTTCGGCACCGGCGTCGTCGTCTCGATCCCGAAGAAGAAGTGGGAGGTCGTCACCGCCGAGGACCTCGAGAAGGCGACGCCGCAGATCCGGCCCGGCGACATCGTCATCGTCAACACCGGCTGGCACCACACCTACGCCGACAGCGCCGAGTACTACGCCTACTCGCCGGGCTTCTACAAGGAGGCGGGGGAGTGGTTCGCGGACAAGGGCGTCAAGGCCGTCGGCACCGACACCCAGGCGCTGGATCACCCGATGGCCACCGCGATCGCCCCGCACGGCCCGGCCGAACACACCGGCGGCCTATTGCCTTGGGCGGTAAGGGAATACGAGGAGGAGACCGGCCGCAAGGTGCTCGATGATTTCCCGGAGTGGGAGCCTTGCCACCGCGCGATCCTGTCCAAGGGCATCTACGGCTTCGAGAACGTCGGGGGTGAACTGGACAAGGTCACCGGCAGGCGCGTCACCTTCGCCGCGTTCCCGTGGCGTTGGGTGGGCGGCGACGGCTGCATCGTGCGGTTGGTCGCGATCGTCGATCCCACCGGGACCTACCGCCTCGAGACGGGGCAGGCGGCGTGACGGCCGACGGCGGCATCCAGGTCATCTCCCGCGCAGGCGAAATGCTGCGGCTGCTGCAAGCGCACCCCGGCGGGCTCAGCCAGGCCGAGATCGGCGAGCGGCTCGGCATGGCGCGCTCCACCGTCAGCCGGATCCTCGGGGCGCTGGACGACGAGGGCCTGGTCGCCTCGCGTGGGGCCCGCGGCCCGTATCGGCTCGGGCCCGAGATCGCGCGCATGGCCAGCACCGTGCGCATCGGCGTGGTGATGGACATCCACCCGTTCATGGAGGAGCTGTCGCGCGAGCTGGAAGAGACGGTCGACCTGTCGATCCTCGATGGGGATCGCGCGACGTTCGTCGACCAGGTCGTCTCGCCGCAGCGGCTGCGGGCGATCAGCGCGGTCGGGGAGTCGTTTCCTCTGCACTGCTGTGCCAATGGCAAAGCGCTGCTGGCCAATCTGTCGCCCGAGCAGCAGGCCCAGGTCCTGCCCAGCCGGCTGGCCCGGCTGACCGACAACACCATCACGACGCCGGCGGCGCTGCGCAAGGAACTCGAACGCGTCCGCGCCGACGGTGTCGCATACGACCGCGAGGAGCAGACCGAAGGCGTCTGCGCCGTCGGCGCGGTACTGCCGGGGGTGGGCGAGCAGCTGGTGGCGGTCAGCGTGCCCGTGCCCGCCCAGCGGTTCTACCGCCGCGAGTCCGAACTGGCCGAGGCCCTGCTGGCCTGGGTTGAGAAGACTCGCAGGTCGCTCGGGCATTAGTAGGGTGGCGGCTGGTCTGCGGTAGGCTGTCGACCTGCTGCCGGTGATCCGGCGGCATGCGGGCTGTGGCGCAGTTTGGTAGCGCACTTGACTGGGGGTCAAGTGGTCGCAGGTTCAAATCCTGTCAGCCCGACGCAGGTCAGAGGTTATTTTGGTCGCTGGCGGACCTCCTGGGAATGGCCTTGACCCCAATTCTTACCCCAATCGGCCGGTAAGATCATCCCATGGCAAAGCGCGCAGCAAACGGTCGCGGATCGGTTCGGCAGCGCCCAGACGGACGGTGGGAAGCCCGACTCAGTTACGTCGATTCAGCTACCGGAAAACGTAAGCGCGTCAGCGTCTATGCAGCGACCCAGAAGTTGGTGCTGGCTGAACTGGACAAGGTGCAGGATCGCCTCGACGAGGGAAAGCCACCCAAGGACGCCACCTCGACCGTGGCAGCATGGCTGGTGCATTGGCGAGCGACCACACTAGCCGCCAGTGACCGCAAGGCGGCGACCAAGGAGTTGTACGCCAATCTCTCGCGCAAGCACTTGGAGGCTGAGCCCTTTGGCCTGCTCCGGCTGGATCGGCTCAAGCCCTCCGACATCGAGGGACTGACATTGTCGATGAGATCCCAAACCAAACCCGGTAAGCCGACCGATGACAATCCCAACCCCGAGCGGGTGCGTGCATTGTCTGACTCCACCATTCGCCAGACGTTCACGATTTTGCGCCAGGCCCTCGACAGCGCTGTCCGCGACGGCTTGCTGGCCCGAAACCCTTGCCACCTCACGAAGCGTCCCGGTGTTCGGCCAACAGAGGCCAGGCATTTGGACACCAGCGCGGTCTCCGCCCTCCTGGTGGCCGCTGAAGGCCTTCGCTACGCTCCCGTCCTCAAGCTCATCGCATCCACCGGGCTCCGGCGGGGAGAGGCTTTGGCACTGCGGTGGTCTGATGTGGACCTCGGCGCCGGGCTCCTGATGGTGCGGGGCACCCTGGCCCGAGTCAATGGCGCACTTGTGATCACGCAGCCCAAGACGGAGCGCTCGCGTCGGGAGATCCCGCTGACGCCGCCCGTCGTCGCTATGCTCAAAGCCCACCGCAAGGCACAACTTGAGGAGCGCCTACGGGCGGCGAACCAATGGGCCGAAACCGGGCTGGTGTTCGTCACCGAGGTGGGTAGGCCCGTCGAGCCGTCGAGCATCTTGCGTGAGATCCGCATCGCCTCGGCCAAAGCCGGTCTCGATGGTGTCGGCGTGCATACGCTGCGGCATTCCGCGGCAGTGGCATGGCTTGAGGCTGGCGTCCATATCCGCCAAGTGGCCGACCTTCTGGGTCACAGTTCGATCAGCGTCACGGGCGACGTGTATGGGCATGGCAGCCAGGACGGTGCCAAGGCTGCCGTGTTGGCCTTGGGTGCTCAGCTCAACCTCTGACCAGCGGATTGCACTTTTGCTATAGGTCTATAGTTAGCTGAAAATTCCAATAGAGCTGCCTGCCAGATGATTTGAAAAAAACTATAGGTTGCTAGCAAGTTCTCCACAGGCGTAGCGTCATAGACCATGCACGATGACGCACCCAGAGGCGCACCGACGCCTGCGGACGCACTAATTCCGATCGGAAGAGTGAATCAGCCTGAGATAGGAGGGATTTCACGCCGTCAGGTCTACAAGCTGATTGATGCGGGGGAAGTGCAGCGCGTGAAGATCGGTGCCAGGGCGTTTCTCGTTCGCGAGAGTATCGACGCCTACATTGCCCGGCTCGTTGAGGCGAAGTAATGACGCAAGCTGTGCGACGCCGGGGTAACCGATGATGCCCGGAAAAGACTGCCCTGGTCGAGGCCAGCGAACCGGGGCGATTTCAGCCAATTCGAACACCGCTAGAGCCCGCCGTGAGGCCGCGGCAATGGCAGCTGCCCATGCCGAGAGGGTCCGGATCAAGAACCAGGCCCTCGACGAAGTGCTGACCGATCTCCTCAAACACCATGAGCTGTCGGATAAGGCCCGTGAGCGCATTTCGGGGCTGATCGGCCAGTGGGGTGGGGGCGATGAGCCCCTTAAAGCCGATAGCAACGACCCCTGAAAGACAGGGCAGGCGGCCCATGCCCCTGGACCGCCCACCACCACCCAGAAAACCCACGACACCACTCGAAAGGCCTTCTGTGACAACCCCACATCACCGGCAAAGAGACTGGAGTTCTCGTGTCTCAGAGTAACGCTCGATGGCGAGCGCTGTCACCGCGCCAGCAGGTAGACCTCTGCCAGGAGGCCTGCCGGGAGTTGGGACCAGGTCCCGCCATGGTGCTTTTGGAGATCCTCGCCAGCGACGAGGGGATGACCACCCAGGAGCGGATCGCCAGGGACATGGGGATGGCACTGCGCTCGGTGAAGCGCTACATCGCCCAACTCACCAGGGCCAGTTGGATCAAGGCGGAGACCCATCCCAAACGTCCCACCCACTACCAGGTCTGTGGGAAATGGAGGGGCCAAATTGGCACCTCTATCTGTAACCCGATAGGTAGGGAAGGTCACCCAGTCTTGTCTTTTGATCTAAGGACAGAAGAACTCTCTTGTTGAGGAGAGGAAGAGCTCTCTGTCTCTGTCTCTGTCTCTGTCTCTGTCTCTGTCTCTGTCTCTGTCTCTGTCTCTGTCTCTGTCTCTGTCTCT
>NZ_LZKE01000100.1:0-680 GCF_001672675.1 Mycobacterium sp. E2327 | reverse complement strand
CGCCCACCTGATCCCGATCCAGGACGCCGGGCTACAGACCCACCTGCGCAGCCTGGACATCAAGTTCACCCAGCGCCCGGGCCTGCTGCTCTTCGGACTGATCCCGCTGGCGCTGCTGGCCGTCTATGTCGTCGTGCAGGCCCGTCGCCGCCAGCGGCTGCGCCGCTTCACCGAGGCCGAGGTGCCGCAGTCGTGGTGGCGGCATGTTCCCATCGTGGTTGCGCTGCTGTCGCTGTTCCTGTTGACCGTCGCCCTGGCCACGCCCACGCACGACATGCGCATCCCGCTCAACCGCGCGGTCGTGGTGCTGGTCATCGACGTCTCGGAGTCCATGGCGTCCACCGACGTCGCCCCCAACCGGCTGGCCGCCGCGCAGGAGGCCGGCAAGAAATTCGCCGATGAGCTGACGCCGGCCATCAACCTGGGCCTGGTCGAATTCGCCGCCAACGCCTCACTGCTGGTGTCGCCGACGACGAACCGCGCCGCGGTGAAGGCGGCGATCGACGGGTTGAAGCCGGCGCCGAAAACCGCGACGGGGGAGGGCATCTTCACGGCGCTGCAGGCGATTGCCACGGTCGGCTCGGTGATGGGCGGCGGCGAAGGGCCGCCACCCGCGCGGATCGTGCTGGAATCCGACGGCGGCGAGAACAAGCCGCTGGACCCCAGCGACCCGCAGGGCG